>JADJRB010000011.1 GCA_016712445.1 Acidobacteriota bacterium
GTTTGAAGACCGCTGCCGTTTGTTCCCGGCTCGACTATCAGCCGATCACCGTTAGCGAGCCTGGAGTTCACCCGCCGGTGGTTGCAAACCGCTTCGTGAGTTCACGAAGCACTGGCCGTATTTCTCCGACACCGTGCGGCTGACCGATCCGGACCAGTTCGGTGATGCGGCAGATCGCCATGACGTACAACCGCCGCAAGGATTCGGTTGCCGTCGCTGCGATGTTCGCCGCCGTCAAGCGCAAGACGCTGCCGGGCGATGACACTGATGTCACGTTCCCTGCGGGCCAGGTCATCGCCGTCGATGTCGTCAACAGCGGCACGCCGGCCGCCACCGGACTCAACCGCGCAAAGCTGAACGCCGTCTTTGCTCTGTTCGTCAAGAACGAAGCGATCATGGACGACGGGCCGGGCAACGGCTTGCATATGGCGATCACCGCCAAGCAGCTCAAAGACATGCGGAACGATGACAAGGTGACCGACCGCGACAGTTTGCTCGGGCAGTTCGAGCGCACCGGCCGGTTGAATTACCCGAACATCGACTTCCACAATTATCAGGCATTACCGGTGGACGGAAACTCCTACCGACGGTGCCCCGTGTGGATGCCAATGGGCATGCGCGTCGGCGTTACCCGTGAGCCGACGACTGACCTTCCCAGCGCAAGGATTGGGAAGGCCTGCCGTGGCAGGCGCGCACGCGCACGCTCAGTTCGGGGGCGGCTCGTGCCGAAGAGAAGATGATCGCCGAGGTCAAATGCTCCGAGGCGTAAGCCACGGCTGATAGGAAAGGGTTACCAAGATGGGAGTTACAACCGGAGCTGATCCACCATCCTGAAGACGCAGGAGGGCACGCTCACCACGGCTTTGACCCGCACTCAGCGTCAATGGACCCAAAGGTCCAGCCGTTCGACTTCACTCAAGGCGCTGCGGCTGGCGACGCCACATCGACACAGGGGCTCGTCAAGATGCCGGCCGGCAAGCATACCGTCATCGGATGGTGGCGTGCTCGGCGTTCGGTTCAAGCCGCGTGCTCGATATCGGGTACGAGGCCCACACGAAGAGCGACAACGCGACCGCCGTCAACGCGCTGGCGACCGCGTTTAAGGAGGACCTGGACGTTTCCGCAGCCGCGACAGTGTTCATCCCGCCAAACGTGGCGATGGATCTCGGTCGGCGGATATGTGGTCAACGCCACCGTCGCCGGCGCACCCGGCAATGGATGCATCCCGGCGGCGGCTACGCCTAAGGGCCACGTCATCTTCGCGTAAGGGGAAAATCCCGGTGACACCGATTGATATCGTCAACATCGGGATTGAGGCGCTCGGCGAGCGGCCGATTAGTTCTTTCGAGGAACAATCGACCGCCGCCGTTTGTGCCCGCGCGACGTTCCGCGCCACGATGGAAGCCGTTCTTGAGCTTGACGTGTGGAACGACGCGACGGCAACGGCGACACTGGCGGCGAAGTCAGCGCGCCGAGAGACTACGCCCGGCAGTTCATCCTCCCCGGCGATTGCTTGCGGGTGCGCGGGCTGGATCAAGCGTGTAGCGACCCATGCGGACACGGCGCGGCCGGCGGTTGATGACCAATGCGCCGGCGCCGCTCGACGTGTTGTACACGCGAAACCTTGCCGCCTCGCCATCCGGCCAACCGATCGAGATGGCGAAGACACTCAGATGAGCGGCCTGCTCGCCGCCGTCGTCCGGCGCGATAGGCGTGGACGAACGCCCGCATCACTGGATCGGATACCGCCATGCAGGCGATGCATCATCTTTACCGGCAGGCGCTGGTTGATGCCGCCGCGGTGGACGGAGCGGAGGGCACGCCGCAAGCGCAGCAAGTCGGATCGTGGGTCAATCAGTTCGCCCCTGAATCGTGGGTGTAGCCAATGGCGCGCGCTAACATCCTGCGCAACTCGTTCACAGCGGGGAGATTAACCCGCTGCTTGCCGCCCGCGTTGGCCTGACGGCGCGAGAAAACGGATGCTACCTGCTGGAAAACATGTTCGTCCGCAAGGAAGGCGGATTGAGCAAGCGGCCTGGCACGCGGTTCATTGCGTCGACGAAGGTTCACGCCGGCCGATCGCGTCTGATCCCGTTCCGCTTCTCGACCACGCAGGCACATATGATCGAGGCCGGAGCGGGATATTTCCGGTTCTAAGGCGATAAGGCGCAGATTGTTTCGGGCAGCGCGGCCTACGAGGTGGCGTCTCCGTATTCGGAGGCGGATGTGCTCGAACTCACGTACACGCAGAGTTTCGACGTGCTGTACCTGTTCCATGCCGCTCACCCGCCGCGTGCGTTGACCCGCACCGGACACGCATGTCGGTGCTCTCCGATCTGCCGTTTTCGCCGCCAGCGACGTACGAGCCGGGGCATGAGTTCCTTGTGGCGCTGGTCATTTCTGCGGCTACGGGCACGGTCACCCTTAGCGCTGCGTCGGCGTTCCTACCCAGCGACGTGGATAGATTGGTTGAGGCAGGCGGCGGACAGGCAACTATCATCGGCTATTCAAGCGAGCACGTTGTGACCGCTCAGGTCAATCGGCCGTTTCCGGCGCTGGCGTTCGGTGCTCAACAGTGGCGCATTGTTGGCTCGCCAAACACGGCATGCACTCCCGACAAGAAAGACCCGGTGGGCTCCGTCGTCACGCTCACCTTGGCAACGGGCGGGTTTCGCACGGTTGACGTCGGCAAGTTCGTTGATATCGCGGGCGGGTTTATCGAACTCACCGGCTGGTCGTCTGCTACGGCAATGTCAGGCATCATCCGCTCGCCGCTCAGTGCGACGACGGCGGTAGGCGGCGGCGGGTGGAAACTGCGCTCGCCGGCGTGGGGCGGAAGCCGAGGATATCCATCGTGCGCCGGGTTTCATCAGCAACGGTTCGCGTTTGGCGGCATGCCGGCCGACCCGGGCCGGATCGAGTTTTTCGCGTTCGGCGGACTTCTACAACTTCACGCTCGGCACCAAGGATGACGACGCGCTTTCGTACCCGTTGCTTGAGGACGACGTGCACGAGGCGCGGTGGATCAAAACATTCGGCCAGGCGATCGCCATTGGAACCGATGCCGGAACGTGGGTTGTCTCGTCCGGCATCAGCGATCCGACGATCACGCCGACCGCTGTTGCCGCGTCGCTGGAATCGCGATCGGGAGCCGCAAAGACGCTGGGCGCCAAGCGCATCGGCACGGCGCTGGTGTACGTTCACCGCAGCCGCCGCAGCATCCGGGCCCTGCACTATGCGCGCACGCGGGTCGACGGCTATGACGTCGAAGATCTGAACGTCCTGGCGACGCATGTCCTAACATCGCCGGCCGTCGATTGGGCGTTTCAGGAAGAGCGCGAGCAAACGATCTGGGTAGCGCGGCAAGACGGCCAGCTCGCCGCCTGCACGTGGCTGCCGGAGCATCAGGTGATGGGCTGGCATCGGCACATTACAGCCGGCGTGGTCGAGAGCGTGGCCAGCATTCCGGGCGATCCAGATGACGAGGTTTGGTTGATCGTGCGTCGGACAGTCGGTGGGCAGACGCGGCGGTTCGTCGAATGCTTCGATCCGCGGTTCACCCTTGGCGATGACATCCGCGATGCGTTCTACGTTGATTGCGGGCTGAGTTATCGCGGCGCTCCGGCAACGACGATCAGCGGCCTCGGCCACCTCGATGGGGCGACGGTGCAAGTGCTCGCCGATGGCATGGTGTTGCCGGCCGAGGTGGTGACCGGCGGCGCGATCACGATCGACGAGCCGGCTTCCGTCGTGCATGTCGGGCTCGAGTTTGTGGCTCGCGTCAAGCCGATTCTGCCTGATGTCGGATCGCAAGATGGCACGACTGCCGGCCGGCAGCGGCGCATCATCAAAGTAATGGTCGAGGGCATGCCTGGCACGCAATGCTGGGTTGGCCTGACAGCGATCATCTATTCCCGCTCGATGCGGTGGCGACGCGGCAGATGGATCAGCCGGTTGACATCTTCACCAGCGAGGCGACTGCGCTGCCGGCGTCCAGCTACGACGACCGATACAACCTGCTGATTGAGCACCGGCTGCCGGCACCGTTCGAGGTGCGCTCGATGGCGTTCCTGATGGAATCGGCTTCGTCATGACCGCCCATGCGAAAGTTGCGAAAGTTGCGAAAGTTGCAGCGAACGGAACAGCAACATGACCGCGCGGATCGTCCCGTTTGAGCCGTGGCACCTTGAGCGCATGGATGCGCGCGAGCACGAGGCCGAAGCGTTTGCCGTGCTCGGCGGGATCGACGAAGCGGCGGCAGCGTGCGCGGCGGCGCCTTACGCCTACACCGTGCTTGTCAACGACACCGACCCGGTTGCGTGCATCGGCGTCTCGGAGAACGGCGGCAAGGGCATGGCTTGGGCGTTCCTCGCCCGGCATTCGTGCCGGTATTGGGTAACGATTCATCGCGGCGTCTGGCAGTTTTTGCGGGGTGTCTCGCGTGATCGCGAATGGCCGGCGATTGAGGCTTTCGTTGCCGTGGGGCATCTTGAAGCACATCGCTGGGCGGTGCGGCTCGGGTTCGTGCCGGTCGATGTCGGGCGCGTGCATATTCGGTACGAGAGGGCGTCATAATGGCAGCGGCGGCGGTAATCCCTATCGCGATTGCGGCAAGCTCGGCCATTGCGGCCGGCGGCGCGATCTATTCCGGTGTACAGCAATCGGAGGCAGCCGACTACAACGCCAAGGTAGCGCAGAGGCAGGCGCAATGGGCGGAGGCAAAGTCTAAAGCCGAAGCCGATCGCGTCGCCGCTCGCAGCAAAGAGGTGCTGTCGGCACAGCGCGCCCGGCTGGCAGCCGGCGGCCAAGATCCAACCGACCAGTCGCCGCTTATGATCCTGGCAGAAAGCGCGGCGCGCGGGAACGTCGATTATCGCACCGTGCTGCAGGGCGGCCAAGTGGAGGCGTCAAACCTCCGATCGCAAGCCGATCAATACCGATCGCAAGCAACCAGCGCGCAAGTCGGCGCCGGCCTCGGTGCAACGTCGGCGCTCGTCAAGGGGGCATCTGACGTCTACGGCTATAAAGACGAGGTGGCGTGGAGGAATGCGCAGATGGATCGCTACACCGGTGGCAGGGGCCAGAAGGCGCCCGCTACGGCGTCTGACCCGTGGGAGTGGTAAATGCCGCGCGTTCCCGTCGCTGACTATCAGGTAGGCGTTGCCGGCGGGCAGGCTGTCGCGCCGCTCGTCAATGTAGCGTCCGCCGGTATCACCGGCCGGCAGATCGCTCAGAGCACGAGCCAGATTGCCGACACTGTTGCCGAGACGGCAATCCGACATGAGACGATCAAGCAGCACCTTCAGCGCCTAGATCGAGACCAGACGCTCGGATACCTGGAGGCAAACGCGACCCTCGACGTGCAGAAAGCGGCGCGAGACGCAATCGCGGGCGCAGATCCGACGCAGGCAGACAAGACGTTTCGCGCCAGCGTCGTCGGGCTGCGGAAGAAGTGGCGGCAAGAAGCCGGCGACGACAGCATTGCGCAACAGCTTGACTCGAATATGGCAATCGTCGCCCGAAAAGTGTCTCTAGACGTGCAATCGGATGTCACCCGGCAGTTGGTGCAGACAGCATCTGGCAGGCTCGGCAACACGCTGGACGTACTATCGCGCGGCGTCGGCATGGCGCGATCCGATGCCGAGCGCGAAGACATCACCCGCCAAGCCGACACACAGATTGAGAACGCGGTCGCCGCTGGCGTGATCAGAGCCGACCAGGCTGAAGCGCAGCGGATGAAGTTTCGTGCCGGCGCTGATGAGTTGACGGCGCGGCGCCTGATCCAGACAAACCCGGCCGCTGCAGTGACAGCGCTTGCCGGAGATCGGTTTGCCAACCTTGATCCTGACAAGCGGCAGACGCTCGCAGAATACGCCGAGCGGTCCGTTGAGGCAGAACGGCGCCAGCGCGAGGCCGATGTTGCCAAAGCAGCCGCCGATGAGAAAGCAGCCACGGCGCAAGAAAACGCATGGGCGGCGGTGGACCTCGAGCGCGGCATCAAAGACGGCAGCAAGGGCCTGACCGACATCGCCAACCTGCGCGCCGAGGGGCGGTTGACGCCCGCCGCTGCCGATGAACTTTACACCGCGTGGGACGCACAGCAGAAGACGGCCATGGCATCCGCCGAAGACGCGGCGCGCGTGGCCGGCGCGATGAGCGGCAATGTAATTCTTGATCCGAAATCGTCGGATGATCGCAAGGCCGTCGATACGTTCTGGCGGGCCCAGGCGGCACAGTTGCCAGGCGACGAACAGCAAGCGCTCGCCGAGACGATCGCGGCGAAGACAGGCGTGCTGCCGCCGACGCTGGCCGGGCAACTCAACGGAGCCATGCGCGCCTCGCCGGATCGCCGCGCGTGGGCGGCCGACACGATCATGCGTGTAGAGCGTGCATCGCCGAGCGTCGCCGAAGACTTGCCAGCCGATACCGTGCGAGCGGCGCGGCTCACGGGCAATTACCTGATGGCGGGCATGTCGCCAGCGGAAGCGGCGCAGCGCGTCGATGATCAGATGCGGAACGCCAACGAGCCGATTCGCAAGCTCCGCGAGACGCAGATGACGGCCGGCGGGCAGAAGTCGCAACTCAATTCCGCATGGCAGTGGGCAACATCTCGATCCGGCTTGCGCGATGAGCAGGGCTTTCTCGACCGGGGATCGCAAGGTCTGGGAGATGCCTCTGCACCGGTTCGCGCCGAGTTCGAAGCTGCATACCGTGAAGCGTTCCTCGCGCATGGCGACGACGATGCGGCGCGCGCCGAAGCCGTTTCGGTGGTCAAGCGCACGTGGGCGGTCACCAAGGCCGACGGCACAACCAGATGGATGCGCTATCCTCCCGAGCGGATGTACGGCGGCGGCGATCCGGCCGCGGCGAAATGGATCGGAGAGCAACTGACCGCAGACGTACCGATGCCGGAAGGATCGACCCGGCAACTGGTCTCGGACGGCATCACGGCGCGGCAGGTACAGGCGGGGCAGCCGCCGACTTACCGCGTCATTGTGAAGGACGCGCGCGGCGTGCTCAATGAGGTGCCGGGCATGCGGTGGGCCCCAGATCACAAGGCGCACGCTGAGAAGGTGCAACAGACAGCCATTTCCGACGCCTACGCCAAGCGGCAAAAGGAGATGGGGCAGATGCAGCAACCCATTCCGGGCATTCCCTGATGCCGATCTTTTCGGAGGCCGATGTCGTCCAAGGGCTGCGCGGCGCCGGGTTCTCCCCGTCCGGCGTTGACATCTCGGCGCGGCCAAAGCCGCAAGCGTCGGGCGCCCTTACGCCATCGGGCCTGGCCGCAATGCTGGAGCAGCGGGGGTGGTCGAAGAACGCCGCGCACGGTATTGCCGCCAACGCGGCGCATGAGGCCGGCGGGGCTCGGCACGACGCGCCGCTGAACCCGGCCGCGATCGGCGACAACGGCAACTCGTTCGGCTTGCTGCAATGGAACGGGCCACGACGGAAGGCGCTTGAGGCGTTCGCCACGGGCCGGGGCAAGGATTGGCGCGACGTCAACACGCGGCTGGACTTCCTAGACGATGAGGTAGGCCGCGACTTTGGCACGTTGCGGGCCCGGATGAACGGTGCCGTTACGGCGGAAGATGCGGCGCGGATGTTCGTGACTGAGTTCGAGCGCCCGGCCGATCTGCCGACAAACCTCCGCGTGCGGGCGAGCACGGCGCGGCAGTTATCCGGGCAGGCGCCGGCATTTTCCGAGACGGCCGGCGCGGCGTTCCGGCAAGCAGAACACGATCGGCAGCCTGGCGCAGGCGATGACGCCCGGGCTATTCCCGATCGATGAGACGTTCGACCCGATCATGGAGGCCGTCAAGGCGCCTGACCTCGCGCCGTTCGTCGACGCGTTCGCCACCATCCGCAACCGTGACGAGTTCGCCATCAAGGCGCAGCGCATCCGCCGCGAGCTGGAGGATCGGCAAGTGCTCTCCGATGCCGGAGCGCTTGGCGTGGCGGCGCAAGTTGGTGCTGGATTGATCGACCCGATCAACCTCATCCCGATCGGCGGTGGCGCATGGAAAGCGTCAAGGGCAGCAAATATCGCAATTGGTGCCGGGCGGACGGCGGCCGGTGGCTTTGCTGGCACGGCAGCAGCAGAGGCCATTTTCCAGGCCACGCAGGAGGCGCGCACGGCCGAGGAGTCAGCCGTCGCCATCGGGACAGGGACGCTACTATCCGGGCTCCTGGGCGGCGCCATCGGGACATTCGCGAAGGCAGAAGGGGCGGACACGATCGCCCGGCTATCGAAAGCGCTTGATAGCTACATGGATGAGCCGCCGCTACAGCCCCACGGCGGCAGTGCGGGCGCGGCGGCGGTTCTTGATACCACGTTGGAGCAAGAGCGGCTTGCCGGTGGTATTGAAGGTATCGCCAGGGTGCAGGCGCGAACGCCAGCCGTCGGAACGCCCGTAATGCGGCTGGCGACATCCGACGAAGTGACGGCGCGGCAGATCAGCGAGGAGTTGATATCGCAAGGCGGCATCACGCGGGCCAAACACGCCGACTTCATTACCGGTGGCCCGCCGGTCGAGGAATTGGCGAAGCAATGGCACGGGCGGCTCTACACCGGCTTGCGCTCCGTCGATGACGCCTACCGCGAGTTGCGGGCCGGCGGCACAAACGTCGGGCGCGATCGGTTCAACGAACTTGTCGGAATGGCGATGCGCCGGGGGGACACGGGCGATCCGCTCATCATCCGCGACGATCTGAAGCCGGCGGTGACCAAGGCCGCCCAGGCTATGCGTCGCGAGTTGTTCGATCCGCTGAAAGAACGCGCGATCGAGCTTGGCCTGCTGCCCGAAGACGTGGATGTCAAGACGGCCATCAGCTACCTGACGCGGGTTTACAACACCGAGAAGATCAGCGCCCAGCGCGGCGCGTTTGTGGACGTCGTAACGCGGTGGCTCGGGCACGTCAGAAACACCGACGACGCGCGGCTGACGGCTGCAAAAGAAGACCTGGCCCAACTTGCTGCAGACACTACCGGCAGCGCCGAGGTGAGGACCGCCACGACCGGATCGCAGAAGGTCATCGCGCAAGCTGAAGCCGGCAAGATGCTCGCCGGGCTTTCCGATGACGAGCTCCGCGACATCGCCGACCAGATCACCGATACGCTCATCTCAGCCAATCCGGGCCGCACCCGCTACGAGGCAATTACGATCGAGCGCGGACCGCTGAAGGAACGGACATTCAACATTCCTGACAAGCTCATTGAACCGTGGCTAGAGTCGGACATCGATAAGGTGGCCGGCATCTACACCCGCACGATGGCGCCGGACGTCGAGATCGCCGCACGGTTCAACGGGCAACTGGATATGGCGGACGCGCTCGACAAGGTGCGCCGCGGCTACAACGACAAGATCAAGGCGGCAACGACTGAGGCCGAACGGCTACGGCTGAAGAACCGGAAAAAGAGCGACCTCGCCGACCTGACGGCGATGCGCGACAGGCTGCGCGGAAACTATCGCATCCCGGACGATCCGCACGGACTGGCGGTGCGCGCCGGGCGAATGGCGCGCGACCTGAACTATCTGCGGCTGCTCGGCGGCATGACGATTTCGGCGATCAGCGATATAGCGCGCCCTGTCATGGTGCATGGGCTCTGGCGCACGATGCGCGATGGCATTGTCCCGCTGGCGCACGGGCTGCGCGCCGTCAGGCTGTCGGCCGAAGAGACCAAATTGGCAGGCACTGCGCTGGACATGGTGCTCGATAGCCGAGCAACCGCGCTCTATGACGTGATGGATTCCTACAGCCGGCAAAGTGGGCTTGAGCGCGGGCTATCGTGGGCAACAAGCAAGTTTGGCGTCGCTACCCTCATGAGTCCGTGGAATGCCGCCGCGAAGCAGTTCTCGGGCATGATTACGCAGACGCGGACGTTGCGTGCGGTGACGAAGATTGCCGAGGGCCAGCAGATCGGGCAGAAGGAAATTACCCGGCTGGCGCGGCTTGGCATCGACGAAGGCATGGCGCTGAAGATCGCCGGCGAGTTCGAGAAGCACGGCACGAAAGACAGCGGCGTATGGTGGGCGAACACCGCGAAGTGGACATATCGCGATGCCGCCAACGTCTACAGGGCGGCCTTGGCGCAGGAAGTTGACGAGATAATCGTAACGCCCGGGGTTGGTGATAAGCCGCTGTGGATGAGCACGGAACTCGGCAAGGTTGTCGGGCAATTCCGATCGTTTGGGCTGGCGGCAAACCAGCGCGTGCTGCTGGCCGGGCTGCAGCGGAGAGATGCCGAAACGCTCTCGGGCATCGCGCTCATGACCGGTCTCGGAATGATCACCTACTTGCTGAAGCAGACGCTCGCCGGGCAGGAAGTGAGCGACGACCCGGCAGTCTGGGTGCAGGAGGGCATCGATCGCAGCGGCGTCACCGGGTGGCTATTCGACGCCAACAACATCGCGGAAAAAATGACCGGCGGAAACATCGGCATATCGGCTATCACCGGAAAGCAAGGATCGCGGTTCGCTTCTCGTAACGAGATGGGCGCCGTTTTGGGGCCAACCTTCGAGCCGGCGCAGGATTTGCTGTTCGAGATACCGCGCAGCGTTGCGGGCGACGGGTTCTCATCCGGCGACACACACAGGCTTCGCAAGCTCGTTCCGCTGCAAAACCTGTTCTATCTGCGGAAGGCGTTTGACGAAGCGGAGCACGGCATCAACGCATCGCTGGGCATCCCCGATAACAGGTAGACCAACCCCCGTGACACCAGACTAAATAGGGCATATATAGAGAGCCACCTACACAGACCGGTGGCTATGGCATGCCCGACGTCCAAGTTTCTGCGGTCGCTCCTCGGGTTCAGCACGTTGCATCTGCTTCCGTCCTCACGTACGCGTTTCCCTTTCCCATTCTCTCGGAGAGCGACATCTCCGTCTATGCGAGCGGTACGCTGCTCGCGGCTGACGCCTATACCGTGGCAGGCGTGCGGCAGACTTCCGGCGGCACCATCACGCTTGCCGCCGCGCCGGCAGACGGCCAGACGATCACTATCTTGCGGACGCGGCCATATGCCCGCCTGACGGACTTCGCAGAAGCTGGGCAATTCCGAGCGAAGACCGTCAACGACGAACTCGACTCGCAGCAGATGCAGACGCAGCAAGTGGCCGAAGAAGTCGGCCGGGCGCTGCGGCTGGCGCCGACCGCCGCCGGCGCGGTAGACACGACGCTGCCGCAGCCAGCCGCGCGCGCGCGCTGGTGTTCGACACCGCCGCGGCGGCGATCGTCACCACCGCCTACGATCCAGACGCGACCGTTGGCCTTGCCGCTTCCGCCGACGTCATCGCCAAGGAAGCGCGCGACTTGGCCGCCACCGCCGCGCAGCTCGCATCGCAGGCGGGGGCGGCGTCAATCCGCGAGTGGGGGCCGTTTACGCTGGTAGACGGTATCCAGGTCTATCCATTGCCGTCTCCGGCAGCAAGCGAAACCGCAGTGACCCTGAACCTCGGCGGCGTGCCGCAGGTCGGCATCTGGGAGATCGACGACACCTTCGGGCCGTCTCAGGCAATCAACCTGTTGTTGCCAGTAAAGGACAACCCTGGCGAGAACGAGCTGCAGGCCGGGCTAAAGATTTGGGGCAAAGTCACCGGCGGAATAATCGAAAGCGCAATTCCGAGCGCCTCGATCTTTGGCAGGCACTTTCATCCTGGGGCAATCGACCTTTCTGGCCCGGCTGTCGCCGACGGGCCGCCCAGCCGACGGCTTGAAACAGACCAGAATGGCCGGCCGTTCTGGCGCGAACCGGTATCGGCGTCTCCGGTCGATGTCCGCGAATACGGGCTTTCCCCGGATGCAACGGCGACGGAAAACACGGCGGCAATTCTCTCCGCAATTGCGGCCAATCCTGGCGGCGCAGAGTTGCGCATTCCCCCTGGAACGTACTCTATCCAGCCGTTTTCCGTCACCGGCAAGAGCCGCATCATTCTTTCAGGCAGCCCCGGCACCGTCTTCCAATCGCTCTCAGATGGCGACGATATCACGTTTTCCGGCTGCGCATACTCAGGGCTCAGAGGCATAGATTTTCAGCCAGCCGTCAAGAAAACGAACGGGTTTTCAGTCCGGTTGACAAACGGTTGTTTCCGGTGCTCGGTCGAAGATGTGCGCATTTTCAGCGGCTGGAACGGCATAGATGTTTTCGGCTCGACAGAATGCCGGGTGTCGCGGGTGCATGTCCGGTCAATGCTGGGGGCAAATCCCGGCGTCCGATACACGGGATCATCGGGGTTCCGGTCGTATCGACTGATCATTTCCGACCTGACCAGCGACAACCCGTACCCCTACCCGTGGGGATCCCGCAAACTGTGGACAATCGGGACGGCCTACGCTCAGGGCGCCATTCTGATCAACGCCGGGAATATCTATCAATGCTCTGTCGCCGGCACTTCCGCTACAACCGGCACCGGACCATCCGGCATCCCAGGCACGACGCCTGCAACGGCGTTCACATCTCAGATCACTGATGGCGGATGCAAGTGGCGCTTCGTCGCCAACATGTTCGCGACGCCAATCGTTTACGACCCTATGCCTATTCTCTGATCGTTGATAAGGCGATCTGCCTGAACGGCGGCAACGCGCTGTTTATGACCGACAGCGCCAATACGGGATCGTCGTTTCCGATATGGTGCTACGTCTACGACATTGAGGGCGACCATAACTACGGAAACGGCGTGATCCTGGACCGCGGCGAGGGTTTCTATATGGAGCACTCTTGGCTGGGATCGTGCCTAACCGGAAACGGCCTCGTCATTGGTTCCAACTTCCGTGGCGAGATCATCGCCCGCACAACTCGGATAATGGGCAATTGGCAGCAGGGCGTCGTGCTGAATGCCGGACCGGTCGCCGTTGATATCTCGAACAATCATATTTTGAGCAACAGCCAGTCGGCAGCCGGGGCTTTCGCGGGCGTTGCTATCGCCGCGGGCGCGCAGCGCTTCCGGGTATCAGGCAACACAATCGGGCCGGCAATCGGCCTTTTGCCGACGCATTCCTATGGCGTCTTCCTCGCCGGCGCTAACGACCATTTCATGGTCGAAGGCAATGTGTGCGTTGGCAACTTGACGGAACGGGTCAACGAGTCGCCGATCGCGACTGCGACGAAAGTCATTGCAAACAACGTGGGGTAGCGCCGTGATTGAACCTCTTGACCCCAGAATGATCGGCCCGATTAGCGGCGGTACGCCAAACTTTGTATCCGGCGGGTTCCTGTTTCGCGCCCAGTCCGGCGAGTTTTACACGGTGTCGGCGGCGGATATGGCAGAGCTGTTCGGAGGCGGGGGATACATACCCAGCACCTTGGATGGCGGCGAGATCGGCGGCGATGCAACGGCGCCATATGGGGCGCTGGATGGCGGAGAAATTGGCGGCGATGCAACAGCGGGCGTCGGCTCTTTCGACGGCGGCGAAATTTCCTAGCGGAGTAGCAAGATGCCTTTACAGCTAAAGGGCGGCAAGGTCGCCGCCGTTACGACGGCAAACCCCAACGTGTCAGAGCGCGAGCCCATCGCGTTGTTCGACGACGATACGGCGGAGTTCTCCCATCTTGTCATCGGCAAGCTGATTCCCGGGTCCGTCGGCGTAACGCCGTTTTCGGAACTGGCGCCTCTATATCTGCTCGGCCAGGCTGACCGCGACAAGCTCACGGGCCTGCCGGCGGCGGTGACCGGCGATCTCGTGCTTGATCTGCTGAACACCCGCCTCGGGACTGACGTTGAGGCCATCCTCAGCGAGCACGGGCTGACCGCTCCGGCCATTGCCGCGGCTTTCGACGTGCTGTATGGCGGCGACTCTTGGCGCAAATCCTTCGCGCACTCGTTCAACGGCCGCGAGATGGACGAGGATGGTAACATCTTCCCCGCCGCAGACGACTATGCAGTTGCCGACATCACCGGCCTCACGGGTGAGCTTGTCCTGAAGGCCGACGCGGATCACGGGCACGAAATCTCCCAAGTAACGGGTCTCACGCCCCTGCTCGACAGCAAGGTCAATGCAAGCGACATCGGCTCGGCCATCACGGACGCGGTTGCGGCTGCGATCGCCGGTATTAACGCCACGTCGATTGCATACACGCCGGCGGGAAACTGGTCCTCAGTGACGCTATCCGCGCTGGCTGCCGAAATCGATTCCGAGTGCGAGCGTATCAGCCGCAAGGGCGCGGTCAACGGATACGCAAGCCTCAATTCCAGCGGCTACGTTCCGAGCGCGCAACTCGCGCCGGCCGACGCAGCCGCGACCGACTCAGACGAGATTTCGTGGTCAACGTCCACCGCAAATATGACGGTGCCCGTCTCAATGGGCGAGGTCGCCAGCCAGAATCGCCGATGGCAGCGCGACCTTACCCTGTGCACAACCATCATAGCAGGGGCCTATGTGTCGGCTGGTTCCCCAGCGCCGACGGGCAGCAAGTTTCAATGGCAGTATTCTACCGCCGCCGGCGGCTACACGAATTGGACGTCGTTAGGCGCCGAGGTAATGATCGATGGCAGCAATGGCACTGGTCAGGTATTCGGCACGGAGGTTTCGTGCCCGGCCGGCGCAAAGACAGCGACGACGCGCATCCGGCTGAACTATGGCGGTGGCGACGGCACTACCTCCGCAACGCTCGGCAACATGTGGGCAAGCTTTAACAAGTCAACCCCGATCAACACCGGATCGGTCAACGGCCCGGATATTGTCACGCGTATCAACGCCGAGCTCGGCAGTACGGCATGGCAATCAAGCGCCATCAGCCTCGGCGACAACACCGTTACGCTGGCAAAACTCGTCAACGCCAGCGCGCCCGGCCTGATCGGCCGCGCATCCGGGTCTGGCGCCTGGTCGCAATTGTCGGCGGCCGATGTGCGGACGCTGTTGGGCGTGTCCACGGGCACTCCTGATGCCGACGCCATCACCGAAACGGCAACCCGCGTCTTCGTGTCGCCGTTCCACCGCGAGCTCGCCGACCGTGTCTCGAATACGGAGAAGGTTTCGACGGCGCAGGTGATCGGGCTGCTCGCCCCGTTCGTCGACTTCGTCGGCACGGGCACGACGGTCATCACCGCCACGCTGACTAACGCCGCGCGTTGCCAGTGGCTGCCCTTGTATAACTGGCGCGCGGCCAACGTGACGATCGTGCCGGAAGCGCCGTGCACGCTGCAGAACGCGACCGGCGGGACGATCACCAGCTACACACTGCCGCCAAACAAAGCGGCGTGCGTGCGGCGCAACGGCAACATCTATCGTGTGATTGAGTAGCCGACGTGGCCGGCTGCTGCTTCTCAACGTCCGGCGCTCCCGTGCCAGCCGATGCGGGCTTCCGCCTCGGCACGCGCATCGGCAATACGGCCGTCACGGGCGCCGCTGACGTTCACCCGCGCATTGATCTCCGGCGGCACATACAGTGGTCCAGCGTCGAGCCGGCGCGCAACGCTGCGTACAAGTGGGCGGAGATTGACAGCCTCGTCGCCGCGCTGAAGTCCAACAACATCAACTGCCTGGGCGTTATCTCGCAAACGCCGGCCTGGGCATCATCGACCGGCGCCAAGGGGAATATCTATCCAAACCCGGCCGACTTGCCGTCGCTGTATGCTTTCGTTACGGCGGCGGTCAACCGCTACAAGGCGACGATCAAAGAGTGGGAGGTCTACAACGAATGCGACTTCCGCGGCTGGACAGCAGCGCAATACGCGCAAGTGGCAATCGGCTGCTCGGCCGCGATCCGCGCCGCTGATCCGACAGCGACGGTCGTTACGGGCGTCTCGATCGTTCCGCCGGTCACGCGAGGCGGCAATAACTCCGGCCCATGGTGGGATGCGCTGATGGCGAACGCCGCATTCAAGGCCGCCTCAGACGTGTTTTCGTGGCACCTGTACTGCAAGGGCAACCCGGCGCCGCCGCCGGAAATAGGCGACAAGAAGGGCGCCGTTGATGACATCATTCCGGCGTCGATCAATCGAACGCGAGCGGCTGGATTTAAGGGCGAAATCTGGATAACAGAGAGCGGCTGGACGACAGACCCAGCCGGGAACATCGATCCGGTTACAGGCAAGGCCAAGAACCTCACGACAGACGATAACCAAGCAAGCTTTTTGGTCCGCATGGCGGTGATGTACGCCGCCCTCGGGATTGACAGGTGGTACCAGTTCCAGCTCTACGGTGCCAACACGGGCGATGAGTCCGGTGGCATGGGCCTATGGAACCCGCCGCGCATCAACGGCGGCTCCAAGAAACCATCGTGGGCAGCATATCAAACCGCATGCAACTTCCTGATCGGCGCGACGAACGTTACCCGGCTGGCATCAGCGCCAGGCGTTTATCTGTACTCGTTGATCAAGGCTGACGGCCAGTCAGCCTGGTGTGCATGGACGGTTGCGGGCAATGCCAGCGTTAGCATCTCGGGACTGCCCGCCACGGTGCGGAGAACGCTGCGTGGCGGCACGCAGAGCACGGTTTCGACCACGGCGGGCGTGCTGACCATAACGGCGGGACCGTCCCCAATCTGGGTGGAGATCGTCTAATGGCCGGCTGTTGCTTCGCCACATCATCAACGGGCGGTGGTGGCGGGCCGTTCATTCACCCATCCGCCGACCCGCTGTTGATCCCGGCCGGGCGCAGAATCCTCGACTGGCTCTACACGCTGCCGACCAGGGCGGACAACCGCGTCATCTCTGGGCAGTACCACCTCGACCACATCAACACGATCAATGCGCAGACGGGCGTCTGGGTTGCGATGGTGCAGGATCGCATTATTAACGCAGAGGCTTCTGGTTGGCTTGGGTGGCGCAACGGCGTGCCCGCGAACTATCAGACACATTGGAATAACGGCGGCATCGTCCAAGAAAACCCCGTGTTTGGAAATCCTGCCATCAAAGGATTTGCAAAAGACAAGGCTTTTTCGTCCGCGCAAGCTACCCAACTGATGACTACCGGAACAACCATCAACACCGATTTTCTTACAGTTGTAAACGGCTGGTGCGACCGCATAGAGCCGCTAGTCAGCGCAAATGTGCCCATATTCTTGCGCCCATTTCATGAAATGAACGGGGCTATCTATTGGTGGAATTCTCCGGGCGCGGCGGCGTTCAAAGATATGTGGGAGTTCTTCTTTAATTACATCACCAAAACACGCGGATTTCATAATTTTCTATGGTGCTACGCCCCGACAAGATATGCGGGCAATTTCATGACGTGGTATCCGAACCCAGCCACCGTCGATATTGCTGGAATGGACTGGTATCTCGAGGTATCGAACAGCCCGTCGCTAAATTACAAAGCAGCGGATTTCACAGAGACGAACGCTTACATCACCGCGACGGGCAAGCCATTTTTCTTGCTGGAGTACGGGCCGCACGGCGGGCCGATCAGTTCTTTCACCGCCCCCGCTGACTATTCCAAGCTCCTGCCGGCGCTGAAGGCATATTGCCCGCGTTGCGTCGGCTGGGCGTCATGGTCCGTCGAATGGAGCATGCGCGCACAGAACTCTGTCAACGCACCCGCCGCACTAAACGACCCGTGGACGATCAACCGCCCAGATCTCCCGGATTTCCGGGCATGATTGATATTAGCGACGCCCGAGAGCTCGCCGACCGCGCCCTGCATCTCGTTGACGCGGGCGAGGCACAGCGTGAGCGCGCCGCGGCGCTGCTGATGAATGCCGGGCTGATGCTGTTCGCGGGCGACTTTCCTGCTGACGACGTTGTTGCGCGGGGCATGGCGTGGTGCCGGCGCGAAAGCCTGTGCCCGTGCAAGATGGTGCTGACCGGCAAGCCGCAGCAACACCGCCTCGGCCAGATCGTCGGCATGGAAGACATAGCGCCCGCCTGGCTGTGCTCGGCACAAGTGGGGGACGCGTAATGGCCTGCTGTTTCTCAACATCCGCGTCAGGCGGAACGACTCCGGGCGACGTATGCTACTTCCCAACTGGCTCCGCTCCTGTCGGCAGCGATCTGTTGAAGCATCCTTTCGGCGAGGGAGCTGCGCGGCATCGCCCTATCGGCGGCGGAGCGGAATACGGTACCACCGGACACGGAAACTATATCGATCTGATGTCGGCGCCGGGGATCGGTATCTCCAAGGCGCGGGGAGAGGTAAACAACGGGCTCGGTGGCGCTGGCGCCAACAACTACGGCCACGGTTGGGCAATTTCTAACGGCAGTGACCCATCGGTAACTGTGGTCGCCAATAAGAACGGCAATCTTGGCCTCCCGTTTACCCTGCGAATCCCGCGCTATTTCACTGGCGGAAACAGCAACGGCGGCGCCGATCAGGGCGTTACCATCCTTGATACTACGACAGGGATTGTCTCGCAGTTTTTCCAGTTCTACCGCATCAACGACAACAACGCGAATGCGGCGGGTCGCCGCACCTATTCGCTAACCGGGCGCGACTCTGCGTTCCCGTGGCCTAACGGAATTCGCATATCGTCTTCGGCTTCCGGTATCGCGCAAATGGCGGTGAACCTGTTCGGATTCGAGATCAACCCGGCCGACGGCCCGCCGATTCAACATCCTATGGGGTTGATCTTAGGCAGGTTCGATGCGCCGACACATGCCGCAAACCAGTTGGCAAAGGTGTTTATTTGGCCAGCCAGTTCGACCGATACACTGAACGCCAACAGCAACAAGGGGTCAATCCCTTATGGACGGCTGTTCGCGATTCCACCGGTCAGCAAGGGCGGTCCTAACTTCGACTCGCTTAGTTTCATCAACACGCCGCAGCGACGGCGATATGCGCAGGCGCTGCGAGAATACGGCCTCTATGTGGTGGATGGCGGGCAGGACAATTCGCAACGGGCCGATCAGTACCTTGATGGCGGCGTGCGCACGTCGATTATGACCATGAATAGCCAACTGAAGCAATATCTGCGGCCGGTCCTGAATAACAATGCTGGCGATGCGACTGCCGGCGGCGGAGAGTCGATTGGTGGATCGCCGTGCGCTTACAATCAACCCGGCATCACATGGCGGGCGTCCTGACGAATGAGAATGAGAATAGCCTAATGGGAAATTTTCGTTATGACTGTGATCTGCCTCACAAATCCGGCCGGCGATAAGATGGCGAACGATGATGACAGCCGCGTTGAGCGGCTCGCTCCCCGATACCGAGATAAAGACGACACGCCAACGCTGCGGCTGTTGATCGAACAACTCGCGAGCGATTTTCACGATCACATCCGCAGAGAGGATGTGGACAGAGCAGAGATAGCGCGAAAACTAGAAAAAGATCGCGCTTTGGTTGAGCGCATAGACGAGAGAATTAAGCAAATTGAAATAAATGTCATTGCAGACGATGCCCGCGCAAAGTTTGCGAAAGCTATTGGAGATATAATAATCAAAGGCGTGACGCTTGTCGCCGTTCTGGTCGGCGCCATAGTCGCGTTGATAAAGCTCAAATCTGGCTGGTAGTGAGAGAGCAATGAGCTTCTTCGACGATTTCGACTGGAAGTCCGCCATCAAGACGATCGCGCCGACCGTCGCCAGTATCTTCGGAACGCCCGGCTCGCCGGCATGCGGGCGTTCCGGCGCTGCTTGAGGCGATCTTCCCGGCCGACGAGGTGCCGGGGCTTTCGCCGGCAGAGCAGGAGAAGAAGCTGGCCGGCGTGTTGCAGAGCGGGCAGCTGACGCCCGAGCAGATACGTCGCGCTGCAGCAGGCAGACAACGCATTTAAGACGCGCATCGCCGAGCTCGGCATCGACGCCTAGAGCGGATCGCGGCCGGGGATCGGGATAGCGCCCGCAAGCGGGAGGTGGAGGTTAAGGACCAGGTGCCGGCCGTACTGGCGACCGTGGCCGTTGTCGGGTTCTTCATCGTCCTAGGGGCGCTGTTCTTCGTGATCCCTCCGAAGGACAACGGCGATGTGATCTACCTGCTGATTGGGCAGCGTGGCCGGCGCTTACGCGATGGTGCTGGCATTACTACTTCGGGTCGCGTCTGGATCGAAGCTCAAGACGATGGTGCTGGCGATACGATCCGCGAGGCGCAATGACGCAAGGATCGACGCCAAGGAGCGTAGCCTGTGATCATCGACCGCAAGACGTTCTTTGACGGCTACCGCGACGCGTTCGGCAAACTCAACCAGTCGCAGGTTGACGGGATCGAAACGCTTCTCGGGTTCATCGAGGCGGATGATCCATCTGATATCCGCAACGTCGCCTACCTGCTGGCGACGACGAAGCACGAATGCGCCGACACATGGGAGCCGATCGAGGAACGCGGCGACCGCAAGTACTTCGACAAGTACGGGTACAACACGACGATCGGCCGCACGCTCGGCAATACGCAGCCGGGCGACGGCTATCTCTATCGCGGCCGCGGCTACGTGCAGCTTACCGGCAGGCGCAATTACACGCTGTTCTCGGAACTTCTCGGCATCGACCTGGCTCGGCAATCCCGATCTCGCCAAAGACCCGAAGACGGCCTTCGCGATCATGGCCGTCGGCATGGCGCGCGGCCTCCTCCCCGCGAAGAAGATCGGCGACTACATCAACGCCAACGGCTGCGACTATCTCAACGCCCGCCGCGTCGTCAACGGCCTCGACCGGGCGCAGTTGATTGCGGATTACGCCAACGCGTTCGAGAAGATCATCAGAGCCGCAACTCGGGTTGCCGCGGCGGTCGCTGATGCGCAAGTCGGGCCGGTCGATACATCCGACGCCGCGAAGTACGCATCGCTTGTCTCTGCCGTCCGCAAGGCCCTAGCGCAGCTACAGGCTGCACTTGATGACGCATCATGAACCGCGCTGAGCGGGTTATCGACGTTATCGCCCGGATGCGCGGCGGATACGAGCCGAGCGATGTGCTCGAGCCGGTCGACTACATCTGGGCCGACGCGATCGTCGAGACGCTGCGGCGGGAGGGTTTGTTGAATGAGCCCGTCAATCTGATTCGGGAGCCGCGCGAATGATCGCCATCTGGCCTGGTCTCGTCGATGCGTCGGAGCGCAAGGGGTGGGAAGACGGGATCGCCTGCGCGCCGTATGAGCCGATCCTGCAATGGGGCATGAACGCCGAAGCCGATGACGCTTACTGCACGGCCTATTTCCACGGCCTTGCCTATGGAGGATCACCCCGTGCGACTTCGTAACGTCCGCATCGAAGGCGACTTCGACAGCATTCCGATCCCCGGCGATGACGAGCACCGGTTGACCGCGCGTGCTGTGTGGATCGCATGGGAATGGCGGACGGACGGTGATGACGCGTGGCGCAGCGAGCGGCTGATGATCCCCGATCATACCCGATGGGATGGCGCGTCGCGGCCGGGCATCGTCGGCTGGCTGGTGCCGCGCTGGGGCGTGTTCTCTGCCGCCTCGCTCGGGCACGATTATGCGTTCCGACATCGCCCGTTTCTGTCGAATGGCCAGCGCATCAGCCGCAAGCACACGGACTTGCTGTTCCTGGCACTGATGCGGCGCCTTGCCTCGGAGCGGGTCACGGGCGGATGGAAAGCGGCGGCGCAGCTCTGGCTCGCCGAGGTCATGTACCGCGCTGTTCGCTGGTTCGGCGAGAGCACATGGGACAAGCACGACGCAGAGTTTGCATCGTGATTCCGCTATCACGGTAGCTGGGAAGGCGCCGGCTCACTGCAATTGCATAGCCTCGGCAAACGTGACCACACGGTCAAGGCCGATCGCGATCTCGCACACTAGCGCGCCATCCGAGAAATCGGTGCGGATCGAGCACGACGCCATCTCCCTTCCGTCGACCTCGATGTCCAGCGTGCTGGTCGAGTAGGCCGGGAGCCGTTCGCTTTCGACCACTCGGATCGGGCGGCCAGTAAACCGGCTGATCTCCGCACTGACGGCGGAAATCAATGGCGACCGATAATCTGCTTTGGTGCCGACCGCGTAGATGCACTGCATCTCGAGTTGCCAAAATTCGTGGAACCGCAGCTTCGCAGCCGACGCGCCGTCGTTAGTCTCGCGGCGGAACGATTTGCCGGCCTGCCAGACACACAGTGGCATCTTGGCCTTCCCATCGTTCAGCATCTTCCTCGCCCAGGAATAACTGCTGTCAGTCGTCTCTGCGCGCAGACACAAATGGTCGCCTCCGGCATGGTGGTTCGTGACGAACACGTCATCGTCGCCGTAAGCGGCACTGACGTGGCTGCGTGGGGCGAGGCACGGCCCTTCTACCCGGATCATCCGCCACGCGGGGTTAATCCCGAGGAGCGTACGCCGCACCACCGCTGCGCACCTAGCCATGAACGCTTCGCGCAACTCAATCTCGGACTCCCCCCAAAAGCGCAAGCCGCCTAATCCATACAGAGCGTCACTCATCACTGCCTCCATTTGCGATGGTATTTGCGGCGCTGGTCACCCTTCGACATCCTTAATCGCGGCGTCGATCATGGTGCGCCACCCGTCTTCTGCGACAAAACCCTCCCACAGGCCGTGCGCCCGCTCTGCTTCAGTCACCATAGCCTCGCTCGGCTCGCGGATCGCCCGCAGCACGGCGGCGAGGTTGAGGCGGTCGCAGGCGGCTTGGGCTTCTTCCCTAGACGGGAACCGAACGCCATCGTCGGATTCGACATCCGCCTCGTAAACCACCCACCCACTAATCCCATCTCTCCCACAGCGGTACTCGTAACCACATAGCCACCGCCGCGTCGCCTTAGCCGCTTCGTCGATGTTCATTTCGATTCCTCAGCCAAGACATACTTCACCGACTTACGCCCGCACTCTCCGCACGGCTCGTAAACGTCTTCCCAGCACCACGTCCGTCCGTCCGAATAGCACAGCCGATCGCACTCGTTACACCACGGCGCCAACCAGATAGCCGCGTGACGCTGTTCCGCTTCGTCAATGTTCACTGGTCGCGATCCTCGGTAAAGTTGCTAATCGCTCCGCACCGCATGCACAACTCCATGCCGCCTAAGCCGTAGCCACCATAGAACCCGTAATGCGCTGTGACATCGCACTCGCCACAGCATTCCTGGTCGCCGCACAACTCCTGCTTGTGCTCTCGGAGCTTTCCATCGATGAATGCCGCGCTTGTCACTCCTCGCGCTCCTTCTGCTCGGCGATCAGGGCGTCTCGGAGCATCGTGTAAAGCGTCTCACAATCGTTTTCACCGGCTGCGTAGATTGCATCTAATGCCCGCTCGCTCGGCGTCTCCGGCATCACGGGACCGGCAGTAGTCAAGGAATCCTTGATGACTGGCAGCAGCGCGAGGATGCGGTCGGCAACAGCCCCGGCCGAGACGGACTCGTCGTATCGATCATCTGCAATGCCGTCTGCGATCCGCTCCCGCAGTCCTTCCGGCGCACGGATGCTCTCCGCGATCAGCGCCCGCTCCCGCCAGTACGCGTGAGACCATACAGAGACCTTTTCAGGGTCGATGTCGTCGCTGGGTAACTGCGCACGGGCGGCGCGGATGGCGAGGAGTTCGTTGAGCATCTGCCGAACTTCATGGGTGGTCGGCAATGTGTCTGTCGCTACCCAATCACCGGCGGCGCCAAAATATTCGCGCAACTCCCGCAACCGCGCGTCACTGATCTTGGTCATTCGTCGTCTCCCCACGGAAGCGGGCACGAGCGCCCGGAACGTGCCGGCTCACCGTCGAGCAGTTGCGGGCAGTCCGGATGGATGCACTCACCGTCACTGCGCGCAGCGCGGCAGCGCTCCTCGTCCTTTGCTATAGCTGCCGCAACCTTACCCCGCAAGCGGGTTGTAGTGGATCGACGGATCGAGACACGCGATCACCAGTTTGCCAGCGTGCACATCGCGATCGGGTCCCATAGTTCGTGTAGCTTCACGAAGACTGCACGCACATCCGCCAGCGCCTCGCGCAGCCGGTCCCGCTCAGCCTCCGCCGCCTCGGCTCGTTGGGCCATCAACAACCACGTCGCGGCACGGGCGCGGATGGCTTCCATATCCTCCTGCAATTCGTTCTCGTCGATCTTGCACTGCTCGTGTTCGTCCATCATGCCCCTGGCCCTTTCTCCAACTCGACCGCGCGGCGGGTGGCGTCCACGTGGTCGGCGATCGCCTTCAGGTGGCCTTGGATCGTCGCGTTTTTCATCGTTGCAACCATCTTGGCGTGCGCTGCCGAGTTCGCCTCCCATACGGCGTGCCAGTCGCCGGTATCGACCAGATACGCCAGCGCCTCGCACCAGGCCGGAACCTGGGAATAAAACCGCGTCTCGCCATCGGTGTTGCTCAGTGGGATGCGGAATATCTCAGTCCTCTCGACCTCGCCCGCGTCCCATGCGTTGATAGTGTCCCCGCCGCTGCCGGCATCGCTCGGATCGTCACTCCTTTCGTTGTCAAGATCAGCGGCGGGGGCACTGCCTCGGTGGCGCCGAGGATGCTTGAAGCGGCTGCACGCGATACGGCGCGCGCTTAGCTTTTGTGACGGTGAGTGCGAGGTTGAGCGGCGCAGACAGGTGGCTCATGTGGCTCACTCTGATTCCGCCAATCTTGCATGCCGCCGAAGACCACCTTCGGATCGCAATATAGCGTCATCGACCGGCCGACGTATTGCGCGGCATCGACGCCCCAGCCGGCGATCATCACGCGCCGCATGCTCTTGCATGGCTTGTACGGCTTGCCGTCGTCGCCCTCGAAATGCACCGCTACCGGCTGATCCGCAGCGCCCGTGCCGGAAACCTTTGTGATCGTGATCGTGCGCGGGCCAGAAAGCAGATCGTCGGCGTTTAGCTGATCCGACTTCGGGATTACGAATTTCGACATGTCCATTAGTTTGCGTCCTCGGGTCGATGCCGTAATTGCGGAAGACGAACCTGATGCTATCTAGGATCGTGCCGCGCCACATGCCGCAGCCTTCGATGTAGTCGCCGATTTCCGCAGCCGGTCGTCAGCATGTCCGCCATGAAATGACCCTAGTTGCAGGCGGGAATGTCGCATCGTCGGTATCCCCGGCGGCGCAAGAAGTCTTCGAGGTCTTCCTTCGTCTTGTCCTCAGCGAACATCAAATCACCACTTCCGTTTCTGTCTTGCGCGCGGTCGGTGAGGAACCGGCGGGCCCACTTCGGCATCGGACAACGTGTGGCGCAGTCGATGAAGTCCTCGAACGCCTCGGCCGCTGCCAGGATCGCAGCCTGCATGGCTTCGTCGGCATCGACTCGATAAACGGCCATCGGCAACCCGCCGGAATAGCTGACGTAATCGAACCACTTGCGCCCAGACACGAGAAGGCCAGTTTGGAGTTGGAGCATCGTGCTCGCCGGGCACCTCGCCGTCGGCGATCGTCTCCCTGCAGCTACTGGCGCCGGCTGGGATCTCGATCGCCGTCATCGCCGACCAGGCCATCGGGCGAATAGCCAATCTTGAAGTCGCCGAAGTCGCGGACGATGAATCCCATCTCCCGGACGGCGTACTTCTGAGAGTACAACAGCCGCGCGATCGATCTCGTCTTCATGCCCCCGCAACGCATGTGCGTCGCTGACGTACGCCGGCTCGGCGTATCCGGTCGACCGCTGCCGGGAGCTCATACGCGTGCGCCCCGCATCTTCTCGTTCTTCGCGGGCTTCCCGTCGGCGTGATGATGGCTGCTTCACTCCCGGAGGCCCGTGAGCATGCCGCAACGGCGGCAAACCATTCTTCCGAGATTTGCAACAAGTCGGGAGTAGTGGGTAATAGTGCATCACTTCTCCGCCTCTGAGTTGGTTAAAGGAAATGAATCCTTGCGTGCAATCGACGCGGATATCGTCGTCGTAGCTATCCGGCCGCGTGATCGCCGATGGTGTATGCCGTCTTTCGTCGTGACGGCCGGGCGCCGAAGTCGCTTCCGGCTGGCCACCGGCGACAAGCTCAAGCGTCCGCACGAACTCGGGCGGCATTTCCGGTTAATCAAGCGTGACATGCGCTTGGCGTCGGTCGGGATTTCCAACTTTTGAGATCCGCCTCGGACGGCTTTCAGCCAATCAAAGAGCCTTCCTGAGGAATTTGGAACGGAAACCGGTACGCCCGGACAAGGTCCGCCGGTCCAGGTACGCCCCGGTCAGGTTCACCCCGGTCCAGGTCCTGCCACGGACAGGTCCGCCCGGTCCAAGTCCGCCCCGGTCGAAGTACGCCCCGGTCAGGTCCGCCACGGACAGGTTCGCCCCGGTCAGGTTCGCCCCGGTCAGGTCCGGGTCAGGTCCCCGGTCAGGTACGCCCCGGTCAGGTACGCCGGTCAGGTTCGCCCCGGTCAGGTCCGCCACGGACAGGTCCGCCCCAGTCAAGTACGCCCCGGTCAGGTCCGCCCCGCTCAGGTACGCCCCGGTCAGGTTCGCCCCGGTCAGGAGTTCGCCCCGGTCCAAGTTCGCCCCGGTCAGGTCCGCCCCGGACAAACTCTCCCGGACAAACTCCTCCACGACAAGGTTCACCCCGGCACCGCCCGCTTCTCGCGGCGCCACTTTCCATGCGCCGCAAGAATGGCCGGCAAGTCTGCTGGTCTTGATGGTCATGCGCTAACCCCCTCTGCGCATCGAATGGCGATCGCCTCGATCTCGGCGTCAGGCTGCGTCAACTCAGCGAGCGCCGCAGCTTAATCCGACAGATCGGACCAACGGTGCTGCTGCGACGGCGACGCACGTGCTCTTGCGGTCATGGTCAGCACTCCGCTTCCGGGTGGACATAGGCGGTAAACCAGTCGCCTTGATCTGATCCGCAACCGGCAGAGCCATAGCCATTCGAAATCGTGGGCCATGTTGTCGCCAACCATCTGCACCGCGTAGGCGATCGACCACGGGTGATCCCACAGCTGGCGACATTCGCGGGCGAAATCGGGGGTAGAATGCGCTCATCGCCCGGCGCCCCGGAAGAAGCTCAACGCACAACCGACGATGCCGAGAGCCGCCACCCCAAACCAATTGCGATCTCAATACCCATCCCACCACTCCCGAAAAGCGCCCCGGCGAAGCTGAAGATCAACCGCGCCGGGGCAGTTGCCAGCATTGCGCCGGGTCAACGAGGGGATAACGCTGATGGGAGTGATGTTGCGCCACACACAACAATCTGTCAACCGGGAATCGGCGATTGACGAAAAAGAATTGTTGCGCTGCTCCACAACGGAAGAGGGAAGCAGACTTGATGTTTTGTGTGGCACAACAATTGGCCGCAAGGAAACTCAGAGAGTGGCGAGAGGCGGAAGGCCTCAAGATGGCGCAAGTCGCAGCAGGGGCTTGGGGTCCATCGGGTCAAGTGCTTCGCATCGAGCGCGGCGAAGCCGTGCCGTCGCCGAAGCTTATTGAACACGGCCCCCGCATCGAAACCGGCGGTCATGTTTCGGCCGGAAGACTTTTTCGACCTGCCCGCCATTCCTGCCGGAGACGCAACATGACGCCGTATCCACCTCGCAGACGACCACCCGCAAGTTCCGCTGCACGCTCCTGACGTCCTGGCGCGGCGTGCGGGTTGATCTGCCGCGGCTCCTCCAGGAAGGCGACAGCCGAGAGCCGGCTTTGCGTGGTTCCGGTTGCGTCGGCGGCGTTTCGGCGATCGCCGGCATGGTT
>JADJRB010000012.1 GCA_016712445.1 Acidobacteriota bacterium
CTCGCTTAGTTTCATCAACACGCCCATAACGACGCCGATAGCAACAGGCGCTGCGAGAATACGGCCTCTGGTGGATGGCGGGCGGGACAATTCGCAACGGGCCGATCCAGTACCGCGTGGCGGCGTGCGCACGTCGATTATGGCCATCGAGACCAACTGAAGCAATATCTGCGGCCGGTCCTGAATAACAATGCTGGCGATGCGACTGCCGGCGGCTGGGAGTCGTTCGGGTGGGATCCCGCCGTCGCGCTTACAATCAACGCCCGGAACTCAATTCACGCTGGCGGGCGTCCTGACGGAGAATAGCCTAATGGAGAATTTTCGTTATGACTGTGATTGCCTCACAAATCCACGGCCGGCGATAAGATGGCGAACGATGATGACCAACCGCGTTGAGCAGTTCGATCCCCCGATACCGAGATAAAGACGACGCACCTTAACGCTGCGGCTGTTGAGTCGAACAACTCGCGAGCGTTTTTTGCGATCACATCCGCAAGAGAGGATAGGACAGAGCAGAGATAGCGCGAAAACTGGAAAAGATCGCGCTTTGGTTGAGTTCGCATAGACGAGAGAATTAAGCAAATTGAAATACGTAATGTCATTGCAGACGATGCCCGCGCAAAGTTTGCGAAAAAGCTATTGGAGATATAACAATCAAGGCGTGACGCTTGTCGCCGTTCTGGTCGGCGCCATAGTCGCGTTGATAAAGCTCAAATCTGGCTGGTAGTGAGAGAGCAACGGCTTCTCCGACGATTTCGACTGGAAGGGAACACTTAAGGCCATCGCACCGACTGTTGCCGGACTCCTGGCGGCGCCCGTTGGGTTCGGGCCGCTGGCTAATGCGGGCGTTCGGGCGATCCTTGATGCGGCGTTCCCGGAGGAAGACCACGCGGCTCTTTCTCCGCCGGAGCTAGAGCAGAAGCTCTCGACAGCGCTTGCGGGCGGCCAACTCACGCCGGAACAGATCGCGGCGATGCACCAGGCGGACCTGGACTATCAGCAGCGCATCGCCGAGCTCGGCCTCGACGGCCTAAAGGTCGATGCGGCTGACAGGGACAGCGCCCGCAAGCGCGAGATAGCGGTAAAAGACAAGGTGCCGGCGGTGCTCTCCGCAATAGCGGTCATCGGGTTCTTTGGCGTGCTGGCGGCATTGTTCTTCGTCACCATCCCGGAGAAAAACGCCGAGGTGATCTTTATGATGATTGGCTCCGGCGTGGTCGGCGCGTTCACGATCGTCCTTAATTACTACTTCGGCTCTAGCAGCGGCAGCCGATTGAAGACACTGGCGCTAGCCGATTCTGCGAAGGACAAGCCGTGATCATTGATCGCAAGACGTTCTTTGACGGCTACCGCGGCGCGTTCGGCAAACTCAACCAGTCGCAGGTTGACGGGATCGAAACGCTTCTTGGGTTCATCGAGGCGGATGATCCATCTGATATCCGCAACGTCGCCTACCTGCTGGCGACGACGAAGCACGAATGCGCCGACACATGGGAGCCGATCGAGGAACGAGGGCCGCAGAAGTATTTCGACAAGTACGGGTACAACACGACGATCGGCCGCACGCTCGGCAATACGCAGCCGGGCGACGGCTATCTCTATCGCGGCCGCGGCTACGTGCAGCTTACCGGCAGGCGGAACTACACGATCTTCGGCGATCTGCTCGGCATTGATCTGGTCGGCAATCCCTATCTCGCCAAAGACCCGAAGACGGCCTTCGCGATCATGGCCGTCGGCATGGCGCGCGGCCTGTTCACCGGCAAGAAACTCAGCGATTACATCAACGCCGGCGGAACCGATTACATCAACGCTCGCCGCGTCGTCAACGGCCTCGACAAGGCGCAGTTGATCGCGGATTACGCCGGCGCGTTCGAGAAGGTCATCAGAGCCGCAACTCGGGTTGCCGCGGCGGTCGCTGATGCGCAAGTCGGGCCGGTCGATACATCCGACGCCGCGAAGTACGCATCGCTTGTTTCTGCCGTCCGCAAGGCCCTAGCGCAGCTACAGGCTGCACTTGATGACGCATCATGAACCGCGCTGAGCGGGTTATCGACGTTATCGCCCGGATGCGCGGCGGATACGAGCCGAGCGATGTGCTCGAGCCGGTCGACTACATCTGGGCCGACGCGATCGTCGAGACGCTGCGGCGGGAGGGTTTGTTGAATGAGCCCGTCAATCTGATTCCGGGAGCCGCGCGAATGATCGCCATCTGGCCTGGTCTCGTCGATGCGTCGGAGCGCAAGGGGTGGAAGACGGGATCGCCTGCGCGCCGTATGAGCCGATCCTGCAATGGGGCATGAACGCCGAAGCCGATGACGCTTACTGCACGGCCTATTTCACGGCCTTGCCTATGGAGGATCACCCCGTGCGACTTCGTAACGTCCGCATCGAAGGCGACTTCGACAGCATTCGATCCCCGGCGATGACGAGCACCGGTTGACCGCGCGTGCTGTGTGGATCGCATGGGAATGGCGGACGGACGGTGATGACGCGTGGCGCAGCGAGCGGCTGATGATCCCCGATCATACCCGATGGGATGGCGCGTCGCGGCCGGGCATCGTCGGCTGGCTGGTGCCGCGCTGGGGCGTGTTCTCTGCCGCCTCGCTCGGGCACGATTATGCGTTCCGACATCGCGTTTCTGTCGAATGGCCAGCGCATCAGCCGCAAGCACACGGACTTGCTGTTCCTGGCACTGATGCGGCGCCTTGCCTCCGAGGCGGGTCACGGGCGGATGGAAAGCGGCGGCGCAGCTCTGGCTCGCCGATGTCATGTACCGCGCTGTTCGCTGGTTCGGCGAGCACATGGGACAAGCACGACGCAGAGTTTGCATCGTGATTCCGCTATCACGGTAGCTGGGAAGGCGCCGGCTCACTGCAATTGCATAGCCTCGGCAAACGTGACCACACGGTCAAGGCCGATCGCGATCTCGCACACTAGCGCGCCATCCGAGAAATCGGTGCGGATCGAGCACGACGCCATCTCCCTTCCGTCGACCTCGATGTCCAGCGTGCTGGTCGAGTAGGCCGGGAGCCGTTCGCTTTCGACCACTCGGATCGGGCGGCCGGTAAACCGGCTGATCTCCGCGCTGACGGCGGAAATCAATGGCGACCGATAGTCTGCCTTGGTGCCGACCGCGTAGATGCACTGCACCTCGAGCTGCCAAAATTCGTGGAACCGCAGCTTCGCAGCCGACGCGCCGTCGTTAGTCTCACGGCGGAACGATTTGCCGGCCTGCCAGACACACAGCGGCAGCTTGGTCTTCCCGCCGCTCAGCATCTTCCTCGCCCAGGAATAACTGCTGTCGGTCGTCTCTGCGCGCAGACACAAATGGTCGCCTCCGGCATGGTGGTTCGTGAGGAACACGTCATCGTCGCCGTAAGCGGCACTGACGTGGCTGCGTGGGGCGAGGCACGGCCCTTCTACCCGGATCACCCGCCACGCAGGGGTTAATCCCGAGGAGCGTACGCCGCACCACCGCTGCGCACCTAGCCATGAACGCTTCGCGCAACTCAATCTCGGACTCCCCCCAAAAGCGCAAGCCGCCTAATCCATACAGAGCGTCACTCATCACTGCCTCCATTTGCGATGGTATTTGCGGCGCTGGTCACCCTTCGACATCCTTAATCGCGGCGTCGATCATGGTGCGCCACCCGTCTTCTGCGACAAAACCCTCCACAGGCCGTGCGCCCGCTCTGCTTCAGTCACCATAGCCTCGCTCGGCTCGCGGATCGCCCGCAGCACGGCGGCGAGGTTGAGGCGGTCGCAGGCGGCTTGGGCTTCTTCCCTAGACGGGAACCGAACGCCATCGTCGGATTCGACTATCCGCCTCGTAAACCACCCACCCACAATCCCATCTCTCCCACAGCGGTACTCGTAACCACATAGCCACCGCCGCGTCGCCTTAGCCGCTTCGTCGATGTTCATTTCGATTCCTCAGCCAAGACATACTTCACCGACTTACGCCCGCACTCTCCGCACGGCTCGTAAACGTCTTCCCAGCACCACGTCCGTCCGTCCGAATAGCACAGCCGATCGCACTCGTTACACCACGGCGCCAACCAGATAGCCGCGTGACGCTGTTCCGCTTCGTCAATGTTCACTGGTCGCGATCCTCGGTAAAGTTGCTAATCGCTCCGCACCGCATGCACAACTCCATGCCGCCTAAGCCGTAGCCACCATAGAACCCGTAATGCGCTGTGACATCGCACTCGCCACAGCATTCCTGGTCGCCGCACAACTCCTGCTTGTGCTCTCGGAGCTTTCCATCGATGAATGCCGCGCTTGTCACTCCTCGCGCTCCTTCTGCTCGGCGATCAGGGCGTCTCGGAGCATCGTGTAAAGCGTCTCACAATCGTTTTCACCGGCTGCGTAGATTGCATCTAATGCCCGCTCGCTCGGCGTCTCCGGCATCACGGGACCGGCAGTAGTCAAGGAATCCTTGATGACCTGGCAGCAGCGCGAGGATGCGGTCGGCAACAGCCCCGGCCGAGACGGACTCGTCGTATCGATCATCTGCAATGCCGTCTGCGATCCGCTCCCGCAGTCCTTCCGGCGCACGGATGCTCTCCGCGATCAGCGCCCGCTCCCGCCAGTACGCGTGAGACCATACAGAGACCTTTTCAGGGTCGATGTCGTCGCTGGGTAACTGCGCACGGGCGGCGCGGATGGCGAGGAGTTCGTTGAGCATCTGCCGAACTTCATGGGTGGTCGGCAATGTGTCTGTCGCTACCCAATCACCGGCGGCGCCAAAATATTCGCGCAACTCCCGCAACCGCGCGTCACTGATCTTGGTCATTCGTCGTCTCCCCACGGAAGCGGGCACGAGCGCCCCGGAACGTGCCGGCTCACCGTCGAGCAGTTGCGGGCAGTCCGGATGGATGCACTCACCGTCACTGCGCGCAGCGCGGCAGGCGCTCCTCGTCCTTTGCTATAGCTGCCGCAACCTTACCCGCAAGCGGGTTGTAGTGGATCGACGGATCGAGACACGCGATCACCAGTTTGCCAGCGTGCACATCGCGATCGGAGTCCCATAGTTCGTGTAGCTTCACGAAGACTGCACGCACATCCGCCAGCGCCTCGCGCAGCCGGTCCCGCTCAGCCTCCGCCGCCTCGGCTCGTTGGGCCATCAACAACCACGTCGCGGCACGGGCGCGGATGGCTTCCATATCCTCCTGCAATTCGTTCTCGTCGATCTTGCACTGCTCGTGTTCGTCCATCATGCCCCTGGCCTTTCTCCAACTCGACCGCGCGGCGGGTGGCGTCCACGTGGTCGGCGATCGCCTTCAGGTGGCCTTGGATCGTCGCGTTTTTCATCGTTTGCAACCATCTTGGCGTGCGCTGCCGAGTTCGCCTCCCATACAGCGTGCCAGTCGCCGGTATCGACCAGATACGCCAGCGCCTCGCACCAGGCCGGAACCTGGGAATAAAACCGCGTCTCGCCATCGGTGTTGCTCAGTGGGATGCGGAATATCTCAGTCCTCTCGACCTCGCCCGCGTCCCATCGTTGATAGTGTCCCCGCCGCTGCCGGCATCGCTCGGATCGTCACTCCTTTCGTTGTCAGATCAGCGGCGGGGCACTGCCTCGGGGGGGCGCCGAGGATGCTTGAAGCGGCTGCACGCGATACGGCGCGCGCTTAGCTTTTGTGACGGTGAGTGCGAGGTTGAGCGGCGCAGACAGGTGGCTCATGTGGCTCACTCTGATTCCGCCAACTTGCATGCCGCCGAAGACCACCTTCGGATCGCAATATAGCGTCATCGACCGGCCGACGTATTGCGCGGCATCGACGCCCCAGCCGGCGATCATCACGCGCCGCATGCTCTTGCATGGCTTGTACGGCTTGCCGTCGTCGCCCTCGAAATGCACCGCTACCGGCTGATCCGCAGCGCCCGTGCCGGAAACCTTTGTGATCGTGATCGTGCGCGGGCCAGAAAGCAGATCGTCGGCGTTTAGCTGATCCGACTTCGGGATTACGAATTTCGACATGTCCATTAGTTTGCGTCCTCGGAGTCGATGCCGTAATTGCGGAAGACGAACCTGATGCTATCTAGGATCGTGCCGCGCCACATGCCGCAGCCTTCGATGTAGTCGCCGATTTCCCGCAGCCGGTCGTCAGCATGTCCGCCATGAAATGACCCGCAGTTGCAGGCGGGAATGTCGCATCGTCGGTATCCCCGGCGGCGCAAGAAGTCTTCGAGGTCTTCCTTCGTCTTGTCCTCAGCGAACATCAAATCACCATTTCCGTTTCTGTCTTCCGCGCGGTCGGGTGGAAGCGGCGGGAGCGCACTTCGCCGTGGTACAGCGATGTGGCGCAGTCGATAAAATCCTCAAACGCCTCGGCCGCTGCCAGGATCGCGGCCTGCATATCTTCGTCGGCCTCGACTCGAAACACGGCCATCGGCAGGCCGGCCGAGTAGCTGACGTAATCGCACCACTTGCGACCCGAGACGAGCAGGCCCGTTTGGATTTGGGCATCGTGCTCGCCGGGCACCTCGCCGTCGACGATCGTCTGCACCTGCAGCTTCTGGCGCCGACTCTTGATCTCGATCAAGCCGTCATCGCCGACCAGGCCATCGGGCGAATAGCCAATCTTGAAGTCGCCGAAGTCGCGGACGATGAAGCCCATCTCCTGCACCGGAGCGTACTTCTGAGAGTACAGCAGCCGCGCATCGATCTCGTCTTCATGCCCCCGCAGCATGTCGTCGCTGACGTACGCCGGCTCGACGTATCCGGTCAGCCGCTGCGCCAGGAGCTCGTACGCGTGCGCCCGCATCTTCTCGTTCTTCGCGGGCTTCCCCGTCGGCGTGATGATGTGCTTCATCTCGGAGGCCGTGAGCATGCCGCAGCGAGCGGCAAACCATTCTTCCGAGATTTGCAGCAGGTCGGGGTAGTGGGTAATGGTCATCACCACTTCTCCGCCTCTGATTTGGTTAAAAAGAAATGAATCCCGTGCGTGCAATCGACGCGGATATCGTCGTCGTAGCTATCCGGCCGCGTGATCTCGCCGATGGTGTATGCCGTCTTTTCGTCGTGACGGCCGGGCGCCGAAGTCGCTTCCGGCTGGCCATCGACGACAAGCTCAAGCGTCCGCACGAACTCGGCGCGGCATTTCCGGTTAATCAAGCATGCTGTGCGCTTGGCGTCGGTCGGGATTTCCAACTTTGCGATCCCGCCGCAGACGGCTTTCCAGCCAATCAAAGAGCCTTCCTGAGGAATTTGGAACGCAGGCAGGTACGCCACGGACAGGTCCGCCCCGGTCAGGTACGCCCCGGTCAGGTTCGCCCCGGTCAGGTCCGCCACGGACAGGTCCGCCCCGGTCAGGTCCGCCCCGGTCAGGTACGCCCCGGTCAGGTCCGCCACGGACAGGTTCGCCCCGGTCAGGTTCGCCCCGGTCAGGTACGCCCCGGTCAGGTCCGCCCCGGTCAGGTACGCCCCGGTCAGGTACGCCCCGGTCAGGTACGCCCCGGTCAGGTCCGCCACGGACAGGTCCGCCCCGGTCAGGTACGCCCCGGTCAGGTCCGCCCTGCTCAGGTACGCCCCGGTCAGGTTCGCCCCGGTCAGGTTCGCCCCGGTCAGGTTCGCCCCGGTCAGGTCCGCCCCGGACAGGCTCGCCCCGGACAGGCTCGCCACGGACAGGTTCGCCCCGGCACCGCCCGCTTCTCCGCGGCGCCACTTTCCATGCGCCGCAAGAATGGCCGGCAAGTCTGCTGATGTGATGGTCATGCCGCTAACCCTTTCTGCGCATCAGTGGCGATCGCCTCGATCTCGGCGTCGGAAAGCTGCGTCAGCTCAGCGAGCGCCGCAGCCCAATCCGACAGATCGGACCAACGGTGCTGCGCGACGGCGACGCGCACGTGCTCTTGCGCGGTCATGGTCAGCACTCCGCTTCCGGGTGGACATAGGCGGTAAACCAGTCGCCTTGATCTGATCCGCAGCCGGCAAACCATAGCCATTCGAAATCGTGGGCCATGTTGTCGCCAACCATCTGCACCGCGTAGGCGATCGACCACGGGTGATCCCACAACTGGCGACATTCGCGGGCGAAATCGGGGGTGAATGCGCTCATCGCCCGGCGCCCCGGAAGAAGCTCAGCGCACAGCCGACGATGCCGAGCCATGCCAAACCAATTGCGATCTCAATACCCATGCCCACCACTCCCGAAAAGCGCCCCGGCGAAGCTGAAGATCAGCCGCGCCGGGGCAGTTGCCGGCATTGCGCCGGGTCAGCGAGGGATAACGCTGATGGGAGTGATGTTGCGCCACACACAACAATCTGTCAACCGAGAATCGGCGATTGACGAAAAAATTGTTGCGCTGCTCACAACGGAGAAAGGGGCTTGACTTGATGTTGTGTGTGGCACAACAATTGGCCCATGAAACTCAGAGAGTGGCGAGAGGCGGAAGGCCTCAAGATGGCGCAAGTCGCAACAAGGCTTGGGGTCCATCGGAGTCAAGTGCTTCGCATCGAGCGCGGCGAAGCCGTGCCGTCGCCGAAGCTTATTGAACGCATTTGCATCGAAACCGGCGGTCATGTTCGGCCGGAAGACTTTTTCGACCTGCCCGCCATTCCTGCCGGAGACGCAGCATGACGCCATACCTCGCAGACGACCACCCGCAGGTTCCGCTGCACGCTCCGCAGTCCTGGCGCGGCGTGCGGGTTGATCTGCCGCGGCTCACTCCGAAGGCGACAGCCGAGAGCCGGCTTGCGTGGTTCGGTTGCGTCGGCGGCGTTTCGGCGATCGCCGGCATGGTTTCCTACATTTCCATTTTCGCGTTCTGACCCGGTTTGCGCTCCCCAGCGCGGGATCTGGCTTGATCAACGGGGCGATGGGCAAATGCTATATGCAACGTCCAAGGTGTATTTGGCGGATCAAGCGCCTGTAGTCGAGAGAACGCCATGTAATGACCGCAGCACAGCGCGTGCAGTTCAACTGTTTGATGATGGGTTGACCCCCCGTCACTATGTGCTTGCCCGCCGCTCGACGCTTCGGCTGGCAAGGTTGGCCGATCCCCTCGGCCGGCTACTCCCCACTCAACTGCCCCTGCAGAGACGCAAGCGGTCGCTGCAGGGATTTTTTTATCCGCATACACGGAGAGAACTGTGCACAAAGCATGCATCTATGCCGGCGCGCTGCTGGCGATCGTATCCGGCCCGGCATTAGCCAACCCAATCGCTGTTGCTGGCGCACAGGCCGTTGCCGGGGCCGTCGCTGGATCACAGTCCGGCGCCGCGGCTGAAGGCGGCACGGCGGTCGGCACCGGCGGCAGTTCCGGCGGCAATTCGACCAAGAACGAGAATACCGGATATGCGGTAGGCCTGTCACAGGCGCCTACCGCTGCGAGCGGCTGCCTCAAGGGCAATAAGTTCGCGTTCGGCTTGCTTGAGTGGACCGACGATTCAGGCAAGTGTGAGAACTACCGAATTGCTTTTGAGGCGGCGCGCCAGGGCAATTGGGAACTGGCGAACCAGTGGGTTCAGCGCGCGGACGGGATGTGATGCGGCTGAATTTCATGCCCGTGGTGCGGGCGGCGCAGGTTTGCGCCGTCCTCTCCCTTGCGTCCGGCGTGGCTACCGCGGCCGAGCCGGATTGGCGGTGCCACGGCACCAACTGCTTCGATGCCGCGTCCGTCGCGACAGACGGCAAGGGGCACGTGGCCGTGTTCGCCGCCGACGTCAAGACGCACGAGTCTGGATGGATCGCCATCGACTGCAACGAGATGCGCGCCGCCGTGCCCGGCTACGAGACCGCCGTGCAACGCGGATCGTCGCTGGATTGGGCATGTTCCAAGTGGGGGCGACCATGATCGTGCTCAAGCGCAACCGCTTCGGCGAACTCATGTCATGGCTGGATTCGCCGGCCGGCTGGCGGTGGGTAGTCGGCCCGGCGGCAACGATCGTCACGCTCATCATTGCGGCCGGCTTCATGCTGACCGTCAACGTGTATTCGAGGTAAACAATGGCTATTCACTTGCATCCGGCTGCAGAACCACAAACCCCAGAAGCAGCCGCGTTTGCGCGGTACAAAGCGCTGTTTGAGGAAGCGTGCCGGCTTGGCGACGATCTAAAAGAACTTGACGCCGAGCTTAAGGACGAAATCCACAATCATAAATCAATTAAGCGGCTGGCACGGCTGGCAGCAAAGAACACTGTCCTATCTGAGGCCAAAAAGTTTCGTGATCTGCAAAGAGCTGCTTCAGCATCCGGGCAGCATGATCTATTCGCGGTGCTAGACACATGATTGTGCTTGGCTGTGACCCAGGCGTTAACGGCGCCTTTGCCCTGATCGCGGATGGCATTCCCGTCCTCGTGCTCGACCTGCCGACAACCGTGGTCGTCAAGAGCGACAAGAAGCGCTGCGAGCTTGATACGTACGAGTTCGCCCGGCTCATAGACGCGGCCGGTCATATCGACCACGCCTTCATAGAGCGCGTCGGCGCCATGCCGACAGATGGCGCAATTCAGGCGTTCGCCTTCGGCCAGGTCTTCGGCGCTATCCGGGGCGTTCTCGCCGCTCACTTCATCCCGCAGACGCTCGTCTCGCCGGTGACGTGGCGCAACGCACTCATCATCGCGGCCGGCTTCATGCTGACCGTCAACGTCTACAGGGGGTAGGGTGAGCACCATCCTCGCGATTGATCCGGGGGCAAGAACTGGGCTTGCGTGCGGATGGCCGGGAACGGTTTCGCTTGCCACGCTTGTCCTCCCGAAAGGCGATGCGGCGAGACTCGAGTGCCTTGCCGACTATTTGGACAAGTTCCCTGACGTCGCTGCGGCAGCATACGAGACGCCGTTTATCGGCCGGCTGAGATCGGCCGCGCGTCCCCTCTACCACTACGAATCTGTGATCCTGCTGTGGGCCCGGCGGCGCGGTATCCCCGTCACGGGCTACACGCCGTCAGAGATCAAAACATCCCTCGGGCTCGGCGGACGGTGCTGCAAGGACAGCGTCATCCGCCGCGTACAGGCGATGGGATACGACCCGCAAGACGAGCACCAAGCCGACGCAATGGCGCTGCTGTTGCTGGCGGCTTCTGGGGTGGCGCCCGCTCACACTCGAATTAAAGACGCGGCCTCTACGGCCAAGAAGCAGCAGCGGGCGCTCAAGCTCGTCGCCGGGGGGTCGCGATGACCGAAGCATGGGCGAAAGACGACGCGCTCGCAACCTACCACGAAGCCTGCAGGCTCGCCGCGGATGGGCATGCGGGCGTGCGTGAGTGGTTCACGGGCGGCCGGCGGTATGGAGCGATCCTCGCCGATCCGCCGTGGTCGTTCAAGAGCTGGAGCGACAAGGGAAAAGACCGCTGCCCGGACGCGATGGTGCGGCAGAAGGGCTTGGCAGAGCGGCATTACAAAACCATGGGGCTCGCCGATATCAAGGCGCTTCCGGTCGCCGACATCGCGGCTCGCGACTCTGTGCTGATCCTTTGGGTTGTGGACTGCATGCTGCCCGAGGGGCTGGATGTCGGGGCCGCGTGGGGTTTCCGGTTTAAGACGACTGGTTTCACGTGGCAAAAAACGACGCAAGACGGGCGCCCAGCAATCGGCCTTGGCTATTGGGGTCGCGGCCAGACTGAGCAATGCCTCCTGTTCACCCGCGGCAAACCCCGGCGCCTGTCGGCAGGTGTCCGCAAGCTCATCATCGCCCCGCGCCGCGAGCATAGCCGCAAACCCGATGAACAGTACGAGCGCATCGAAGCGCTGGCCGCCGGCCCGTACGTCGAGCTTTTCGCGAGGCGTCGGCGAGCCGGGTGGGATTCCTGGGGCAACCAACTGGAGATCATCAATGACCAAAATCGCAACGAACGGCCGGCCGATATCGTTGATGCCGCCGAGCCTGTTCAAGACGCATGACTTCATGAGGCACGACGGCGCGCTGATCCTGTGCCGCATGATCGAGGACGCATGGCGAGCTGTGGGCGTAACCACCGTGACAGCCGAGCCGGTGCTCCGCTCGGGCCAACCGTATTACGAACACTACACCATCACGATCCACGGTTTGGTGAATGGAGCGCCGGCATGATACAGCCAGACATCGTGCTCGCCCATCTGGTCGCCGCCGCTGTGGCTGGCAAGCCCTGCCCGACGAATACCGAGATAGCGGCCGCTGCCGGGCTAACTCGTAGCAGCGTCGCGACGATCATATGGCGGCTGGGCAAAAGCGGCGCAATCGTTGTGCGCCGGCCGGGCGGACCAAACGACGCGGCTCGTATCATCGAGATCGTGGCGTCTGGCCTGACGATCCAGTCGGCTCGGAAGGTCGCACCGGAGAACGCCTGCTGGATGTCGCTGCCGTGGCCGGCGGTTTCCAAGCCAGCGAGTACCCCGGATTACTCCCCGCACAACGTCGATCCCGGAGACGGCGCGCGGCGGTTCTTTGCGCCACCGTCGCACGTGCAGACGGTCAACGTCATTTACATGGTGGGATGAGAATGCCGACACTCGCAGAACGCGTGCAGGCCGCGCTCGATGAGATCGACGTGTGCCGCAGGGCTTCGGTGCCGCCGGACGGGTGCCCGGAATGGCAGGCGACACTCATAGCGTCGAATAACGCTCACCGCGATCGCGCCGCCGCACTAGAGCGGCAGATCAACGACATCATCGCCGTGCTGGCAGAGCGCGGGCGCATCTGATGATTGCGGCGATGCATGTCGCATACCTCACCGGCTGGGCGGCGTGCCTGTGCCTATCGCCGGCATCAACGCTAGCCAACGACATGCGCCGCGCCGGCATCCTGACGCTGTGGCCGATCGTAATGGTCGCGCGCGTCGTCGAAATAATGGCTGAGTATCTCGCAAATAATGAGGTGCGGAAGTGAGCGAGATCGCAGCTCCGATGCGCGCTCCGTTCCCGTGGATGGGCGGCAAGTCGCGCGTCGCTGACATCGTGTGGGCCGCGTTCGACGACGTGCCGAATTACGTCGAGCCGTTCTTTGGCTCCGGCGCGGTGCTGCTGGCAAGACCGCACCAGCCACGCATTGAGACGGTCAACGACGCAGACGGGCTGCTAGCGAATTTATGGCGTGCGATCAAAGCCGCGCCGGATGAAGTCGCGGAGCATGCGGACTGGCCGGTCAACGAGTGCGATTTGCATGCTCGGCATCTGTGGCTCGTAGAGCAGCGCGAGACGATCACCGCGCGCCTGCACGGCGACCCCGACTTTTACGATTCCAAACTTGCCGGGTGGTGGGTTTGGGGTTGCTGTTCGTGGATCGGCGGCG
>JADJRB010000013.1 GCA_016712445.1 Acidobacteriota bacterium
GGGATTTGAACGCCACGGCCTCCGGGTTACAGAGCTCCGGCGCGCCACCAGACTGCGCCACCCCGCACAATCTGACGATATCACTAGCCGGAATCGGAGACGAGCAGGAACAGCCCGACCGCAGCCGCCGCGCCGGCAGCAGAGCGCAAAGTCGGTTCGGGAGTCTCGCCACCGATCGCGGAACTGAACCAGCCCTCTACCCGATCGCCGATCGCGTCGAAGTCGAACCAGGCCCGGCGCCGTTGCGGCGGCAACGTCCGAATCCGAGGCCCGCCACCCGGGGTGGTGGAAGGAACGCCGGTGTAGGCCCACCGCCGTTTGAGTCTCGGGAGTGACGCCCAACCATTCGGCCACCTTGCGCGCGTAATTGGCCGGATCGTTGTTATCAGACGCCGGCGCGTAGACGCATACGCCCGGCTTGCCGGCGAAGAATTCGTATAGCGTGAGATCGCGGCCCGCGTTCACGTTGATCTGGTTTTCCAGACCGCGGCCCACCCATCGCCCTCAGTGCAGAACTTCTGACGAACCGCCCGGCCTTGCCCGTTTGGCAGTAGCGAGACGGCGCCCACGTCAGGTTGCCAGGGTTCAGATTGTTGCGCGCCGGCGTGCCGGCGATCGGCCAGCCCTCCATGCGCCCGATCGCTTCGGCGAAGCCGAGGAGCGCCCAGCCCTTCGAGGCCCATGTCGTGAGTGATCGAGGGAGGCGGGGCGCCGGGTAAACGTAGCGGAGTCACCAAGGCCGCAGTCAGCACGTAGGCCATCACTTCGCCCCCGAACGCAAGATGCGTTTTTCCATCACCAACGGACACTGAAATGTGGCCTATCAACCGGACTCTTCCAGCGGCCACCCCAGCGCAGGCCGAGGCCTTCGCCCAGCCTCGCCCAGCCTGAACCATTCAGGATGTTCTGGCGCTCCCAATTTTTTTGAGCTTCATCAGTGGCCGTGGTGCTACGTCGATCGCCGGGCCGTGCAAGTGGAGCGAGTCTTTACGCTTCGATCCTCGATGCGCAAATGCTGCGCTTGCTCCTCAGCCGTGCGCAACGTATCGACCACCACCAAATCGAATCCCGCAGCCTTAGCCGCAGGCAGGAGAGCTTCCGGCCATAGGCCCCTGAATTCGGCGTGCAGATCGGCCAGGCGCTTACTCACGAGCCGCCACCATCGCCGGCGCGGCCGAGGAATTGCGCCCCTGCATTGAGGCATGATCGCACCAAGCGCATTGGTGCCCACCAGCAACCGCCACGGCGTAGTTTGCCGGCAACCACGCCACGTGTAGCAACCGATCGCCCGGCGCCCGCGATCGCGCCACCAGCGTGAGGACCCCTATGGCCGACGATCGACGCGCGCCCGCCCTTGCGCTTGCCGGTAAGCAGCGAAGGCAGCAGGACGACGCTATCGAGGTTCCCGCCAGGATCACAACGCCCACCGCCGGCGTGATCTGGCCGGCCTGCCATCGTGGCGATCACAGCCGCCACACTGCAATTCCCGCTTGCGCGCCCTTTGTCATTGCTTCCTCTTTTTCTGAGTTCGCGTCCTGGCGCAAATCGTCTACCTTTGGCTCTACCACCGCCAACCGTTCGCCGATGTTCCGTTGCAGCTGATCGGTCAACACGCGCACGGCCTGTTCCTGCGAAGGCGCCGGCGCTCATGATCCGATCGCCCATCAGCGCGGCGCCAGCAGCCAGAGCCGCCGCTAGAGATTGCCGAAGATGAGCACAGGCGCACTGACGAAAGGGATCGGCCCTGGCGCGGCCCTCCGATCGCGGCATCAGCGTTTCGTGCGCCCCCGTATGTGTTCAGTAGGCATAGTCCGCTTTGGAACGTTCCGGCGCGCCGCGCATCCTATGCGCATGGCCCGGCATGCCCGGCACGCCGTGCCTCCGACGTTGCGCCCAGCGCGCCACCCGTCGCTGTTTGGAAATTCAAATCTGTTGTTACCGTGTTTTCAAAACGCGCGATGATCGTAAACCGAAACGATCGTGAAGGCCTCCGCGATCGGAGCCGCCAGCACCCGCCATACAAGAACAGAACCACCGCCAGGCGAAATCTCGAAACCTTTTGCATGTTGCCCCCTCTCCTACAATTCCAGGAACTTCCTAAGAAACCCGGATGCACAATTGGCCGTGCTGCCGTTGTGCTGGCTGTGTTCGGTAACGGTTATCACGATGAACGTGTGACCGTCAAAGGTGAACGTGGTATCAGCCGTAAGCGTATTCTGGACGATCCAGAGCGCATCCACAAGCCATGCCCACAACCTTGGCCTCATTGGTGAATGCCGCAGTGTCGTAGGCAATCAAAGCGTCAGAGATGAACCAGCTTTCATCCACGAACCGCCGCCCACCATTGGAAGACGACAGAGAACTACTGATCTGAGCTGAAACGGTAACACGAAACGCACGGCGCCCTGGCTGTTGTTGTTTACGTTGGTCCCTTCGATCGAGCCCGTGTTGTCCAACTGGTAGACGTTGCCACGAGACGCCGAAACCGAACAGCCGATATAGCTTCCCGGACAGGTGCGCCATAGGGAAACGCGCCGGTGCCGGCTTCCGTCTGCATCGCCATCGCTGATTCCCCCATACTGTCGAGTTCGTGACGAAAGGCACATTCCAAGTCGGAACGAATGGCACGCCGGCAGCAGCGAACCGCCGGGAAACGGTCCCGTTAGTCCCGTTCTCAAAACGAAAACTGGTACTGATTTGCCACGATACGCCACACGCGCCGCCGCAGGCAGCAAGAAAAAATCGCCCGTCATGGACGAAGTGCCGACGCCGTTGCCTGGTTTGATTCGGAAGCAGGAGCCGGCGCCCGGATCGCAAAGGCGAATTCGCATCGTAGCCTTGCGGCGTGGTGGCCGAGTGCAAAACCACGTCGCCGTGCCAGTGCCACTTACCGCAGTCCAACCACGCCCGTGAGCACAGGTTCGATGAGTTGCACCGCTTCGGTGCGCGTGCCAGAAACTTGCGTTACCGTCGTGTTGCGCACGGGGCCCGTGGCGTATTCGATGGCGAAGGCCGGCCGCACAAACACAGCATGCGAAAGAACAGAGAAAACAAACAGCGATTTATCGAGCATGGGAAACCCCTTTCAGTATTGAGCTACGCAAACCACCGAAACATCCTGGGCGGCAATCGCCGATCCAACCTGCAATATGTCGATGGTAAGAACGTCGTTTTCCACCAGGCCAGGCGAATCGAAAGTGGTAGTGGACGCAGGCCCGACACTACCCGCCGGAAATGACGGAGAGCCGCCCGGAAAGATGTTAGTGGCGCCGTTTTTCATGATACGCAATCGTCAGATCGGCGCCCGTTTGGTGCGGTCTTGGCCGCAATGCTAGCACTTGGACAAAGTGACGCCTGGGTAACGATCACCTTGTTTGTGACATTAGGCAGGACCGCGCACGGCGCGAAACGCACACCCCAAAGGTGGGTTTTGTTCGGCGCCGGATGGCCCCGTGCCCAAGAAGCGATCGCCAGCAAAACACATTGCCGATCGGCCAGATGCCACCGGAATAGTTCACCGTCATGGGGAACGCCGCATTAACAGCCACGGCCCGGATGCGCACGTATGGCCAGCCACGCCGTTCGCCCGTTCGATCGCGAAGGCGCGGCAGAGGCCGAGAAAACGCCGACGTCATCGCGCGAGATCCGGAAAATACGTGACGTTATCGGACGGGCTCTACCCCACCGTGAAGCTAGACACATAGGGCACCGCCGTGGGGAAGTAGACCTGGCAGTGAAGGCCTTGGCCGATGTTTTGAATCGGCGCCGATGCTTGCGTGGTGTGGTGATGCCTTAAAGACCGTGCGAAACACCACGCTTTGTTGCGCCGGCGCCGCCAGCACAAGAAGAAGAAAAAACAGAGGCCGCGGATTATGTTTTCGCGCGGAATCACAGCACAAGCGATCGAGCGTTTCAAACACGCCACGGGAACGACTGGCGTGGCCGGAATAGTGCACCGTCATGGGCGCCGATGCCGGCGTGGCAAGCACCGATCGGACGCGCACGTATGGGAACACGCCATAGGCCTTTTGAATGAAGTAGACGACGCCGCCCAGCAACTTCGCTTCGATCACGTCAGGCGAGATCGGGAAGTACACCGAGTTATCGTAAGAGGCCTCTATGCGAACTTGAATCGGGTTCACATCGGCCACCGCCGCCGGAAAGATCACCACGAATATGTGCATGACCAGCCGATGTTGCGCACTGAGCCGACACCGCCGGCGCGGTAACACCATTGAGCAAAGGAAGGCGCGAAGATCGCCCGGTTTTTCGATCCGTTTGGCCATAGAGGCCAACACAACAGTGCGGGCGATCGCCGCGACTCGCAGACACGTGAACATGAGGCCCCCTTATTGTCTCGGCCAGAAATAGTCGAGAAAGCAATAGATGTTCGTGTTCGACCGGCGCGAAGTCGCCGGTCAACGTCCACTGTGTATTCCACCAATTGCGCTACTGACGAGAATGCCGCCGCCCAAGACTCGGGCAGTGACCGTTCTGAACGTCGCCGAACGTCACCAGGATGGAATCGTAATTTTTCACGAACTGGCCATCGCGGCGAATGCGCCAAATCAGATCGCCCGAGCCCTCAAAGAAGCCAGGCCCCGTATAGACGTTGGTGATTTTTTTGATCGTGCCATCCCAGCCGAACGGCACTTGGAACGAGAGCACCAATTGATCGGTGGAGCCCGCCGCCGGCGTCGAGATTACGCCCACGTAATCGAATGGCTGAGAGCCAGGAGGCGCAACCTCCCACGGTGGATACGCGGCCTGGCCTGGCGTGTTCACTGTCACGTTGCCGCCACCAGGCCCGCCAGGCAGGCCTGGCAGCGTGAGCGAATCGTAGGAGCCCGGAGGCTTCACCGGAAACACGCCGCTTTGCCGGCGCCACAGATCACAAGCCGAGAGAATCGCCGTATACATCAGCAATTGACCTTTCCGCCACGAGGCACCGCGAAGACCAGACAGACCTGCGCATAGTTGGCCAGCGCAGATAGATTTGTCATTTGACGGTGATAAGGCCCGTTCCGGAATCATCGCCGGCGGGGAACGATGAACGGCAATTGCGGGTTGCGCGAGTTGCCCGCCGTTGTCCGCTCATTGGAGTAAGCGGAGAAAATTCTTCTGTAGTCCCTTTGTCCCACACCTGGAATCGGAACCCTTCCACCTGTTCCGAAAACGTCGTAATCATGGTGAGGAACGAGCCCGGCGTTACGGTTACTTGATCCTCGAAAGAGGACCGCGACGGCAAGGACACATTGGCCGTATCGGGAAACACGCGCGCGAACCAGTTGAACTTGTCTTGATCCACGAACGTAAATAGCGGCCTGACCGGGTTGTACTGACGCCATATCCCGGCCGCACGCCCGGCCATCGCCCACGGCGCCCGCCGCCGTAGATCGCCAGAGACTTCAATAGCTCCATGGACATATTGGCCCCTTACTGTTTCACGCGCGGCGCGGCGGGTAGACCTTCGCACCACTGAACGCCAGTTGGATCGTGTTGTTTGCGTTGCTCACATCCTCAAGATCGAAGCCGATCGAGCCGCCCTTGGGAATGAAGATATGAGGCACAACGATGAACGGCAAAGAGCCATCGCCGAAGATGAGCGAATCGCGCACGCGATCGTTGGTCCCACCTCGCCCGAGCTTGAATAATACTGTCCCTCGTTGTTGAATAGGCGGATGCGAAAGCCGCCCGTGGCCGTGCGTGTTGAGCTTGATTCGGAAATCGGCGTCACCGTTGGTTACGATGCGCTGATTCAGCAACACCTGGAGCGCGGTAAGCGTGACCTGGTAAATGTAGGTGAAAAACCTTTCTTCGCCAGGTTCAAACCCCGTGCCTTCGCAGATCGGGCAGGCCTGCAATTGTTGCGCCCGGTTCTCTACGACGCGCGCGCCGTTGCAATACGTGCAAGGGTATTCAACCATGTTGGTTTCTCCTAATCGGAAGTCATCAGAGCCAGGACAGGAGGCCGGCGCCGTAGCGCCGGCCAGGCCCGCCCATCGAGTTCGTTACTGGACCTCGCGATAGAGAATTCCGTCGAGCACGCAACGGATGTTCAGACCCGTCGAGTCCGCATCGCTGACGTGGTGAACGTCGTACCGCGCAGACGCACCTGGAAATCTGGCCTTGCAGAATGTGGATGCCGCGATCAACGCCCCACAGGTTCACCGCGTTCGGATCGGCCACACCGTTGGTGTAGGCCGATTCATCGGACTTGGTGGACGTGCCATAGATGCCGGCGCCGCTGGGGTACAGATCCACGTGGCCTTCGGCGTAGATTTTGTCGCCGATCTCGAATTCCACATAGAAGTTGTCGTTAAGGCGCGCGATGTCGGTCAACTTGTTGCGCGCCGAGAACAGGAACCGCAAAGCGGTAACGAAAAAGTGCTTCGGATCGGGAAGCCGCCCGGCCTGTTTCAGGTTCGTGTCCAATTTGGACTTGGTGGCCGAAAGAGGCGTGGTGAAGAACAGGAATCGGTTCCCGTGGCGCGTTGCTTGCGACCGTCAGACGGTCACAGAACATCCACGGCTGAACGTCCGTCCAATCCGGCATGATCGGATTGGCCAGCGCCACGGTGGCCATGAGGCGCCCGCTTGCGCTGCCGAGGCTTCACCGGCGCCCGCTTGACGGGACGCCGGTTCATGCCCTTCGTGGCCATGTCGGCAATCACGCCGGAAAAGTCGCGCGCGCCCGTAACGGGCATCAAGTGATTCAAATTCCGCATTGTCTTTGTCTCCTCAGTTTGAAAAAGTCTCTTCAGTCCGCAGTGGCCGCGATTAGGCGAACCGCGATCCCCGCGAGTAGCGGGAAACGCCGCTCACCCCTTGAGCAGGCGCGGAAGGCCGCGACCGCACCAAGTCAGTGACCGCAGCCGGCAAAGCCATCTGCGCACTGGTAGCGCCGCGACCATCCGCCGGCGCCAGGGGAACAAAGAACGTGGTGGGAGCAAGGAAGCCCATACCACTATCGCCGCGCACCATCCCCGAGAGTTGCGCGTACTGGCCGAGAGGCGTGTAATCCTGCACCAGGCGCAGGACCGTGCCAACGATTCCGCCCAGCGTCACCATGGCGCCGGCTTGCGGATTCTTGAGCCCACGGCCCACCAGCATGCCCAGCGCAACCGCCGCCAGGGCCCTACGGCGCCGTAGCCCATGATCCCCGTGTTTTTCTCGCCCAGCGCGAACTGCACGAGCATGCGCGCACCGACCGCGCCGCCGATCACCCACAAGGAGCTAACCAGCATCGTGGAAACGGAGCCCGACCGCATGCCAGGGTTGCGCCGATACGAGCGCCGCCGGCGATGCGTCACCGAATGCGAACGACGCCGCCGCGTGCCCGGATTCGACCTTACAGGAGCCAAGGCGCGCGTCTGTGCACGCCGGCGTTGAGTGCGACGGCGGCGAGTGCCGCCGGCGCGCCGTCTCGATTTCTTTGCCGCCATTTTTTTCTTTCCCTTCCGTGTGCCCGGATTGCCGGCGATCGCCGCCAGGCCGAGCGAAATGATTTCGCCACTGTTCTTACGAATCGGGACCGTGGCCGCTACCCGCTTCGTTCTCTTGCCCCTTGCCGCATGGCCGGCAGAGCGTTTCCGCTTCAGAGCCGCCTTTTGCGCCTTGGTGCCAAAGTGTTTGATCTGCTTCGGCGTCAACTTCCGGCGCCGCCGCTGGCCCGGATTGGTTAGAATCGGCGTTGCCTTTTTCACTACCGCCATGAGGCCCCTTACTGCCACACCGGCCACTTACTTCGTGATCGAGTGAGGCTTTAGAATCGTCACGCGCAACTGAACGCCAGCCGCGCCCGAACTCATCGTGGTGGTTTTGCTGAGTACCACATTTGTGGCGTCTTTCGATGTCACGATCCACGACGAAATACGCGCCGCCGCCACAAGCGGTTCCAGAATCGCCGACTCAGGCGTAACGCCCAGGCCGTGCGGAATCGTTGCCGTGGTATCGGCATCCGCCGTTGCCTCAACATCGACAACGCGCGAGTTGGCGCCCGCGCGAATAACTGTCAGGTTCACTGCCATGTCTGTTTCCTCCTCTCTTCAAAAGTGGAGGCCGGCCAGGCCGGCCCCCGTCTGGTTACTTCCCGGCCAGCACCGCTTGAACGGCCTGGACAACACCGCGCACGCCTAACAGGTGGTTTACCCACCCGAACACGTCGCCCGGATTCAGCATGCCGTGCACCTGGCGGAAGCCGGCCAAATTCCCATCGCCCAACGTCGAGAGCATGAGCCCCGCGTTATGGCCTTTCAACGACGTGCCACCCGCCGCAAATTCCATGTAGATTTGCATGGGCATATCTTCCGGCGCGTCCGATGGCACATCGGATAATTCGATCTCTTCACTGGCCGCAGGTTGCCCCACGGGAACGCGCGGCGTGGTGAGCACGTAGGCGCGTTCGATCGGGAAATTGAGCCGGCGCGCGCCGACAATGCGGCGAACTGAGCGCGGGTTAAATTCTGAGAAGGCGTGTAGCCTTGCAGGTAGAGAAAGCGTTCCATCGTTTCGACTCCTTAGCGGTTATAGGATTAGATCGAGCACACGTTGCCGGCGCCCGTTCTTAACAACAGTGCGAACACGCACCGCTGAAACTTTCACAGTCTTGCCCGTGGCGAGCTTGCGCACAGCGGGGATTAGAGCGCGCAGCCTTCGGACGCGCGGCCTTGTAGCCGGCCAGAAACCAGCGCTTGATATTCTGCCAGCGCTTCCCCTTCGCTTGGCCCATTTCGAGGCCTTCGCCTTGCAGCACGCGGCGCCAAGCCATCAGCGGATCGGGGTAGGCGTCACGTTCCGAGGCCTTCGCCCCGCGCTTTCCAGTAAGGGCGTTTCCCGCCGGCGCCTTGCTCCCAGGATCGCCGCGCGGCGTGCGTTCAGCTTCGGTATGCCAGCCATCGTAAAAATCTTCTTCAGCTTTGCCGCGCGAAAATACGTCAAGATGCGCGGGACGTTTCGCCTGCCACGCATCTTTCCAGCTTCCAAACTTTCCGAGCGGTAGGCCAGCCGGCCTTTTTTCTTCCAGCTTGCTTTGGTGATTGTGGCCATTAGAATGGAACCTCACTAACTCGCGATTGCGTGCGCCCCGAGGCGCGCCGCCGCGACCATATCTCGCGGTTGTACTCGCTACGCTTGTGCGCCGGCGTATCGCGGATCATTTGCACGGCCTGATCGACAGGCATAACCGAGCCCGCTTGAGGACACGGAGACATGAGCGCGCCCGACTTGCGATCGCGCCGGCAAATGCTCGATACAGCCGCCACCCACTGGTTAAGAGTTTGGGCGCCACGGCCTGGCGGATTCGATTGGACAGTGCGGCGCCCGAGGCCCAAGGCCTTCAGTAACTCCGCATGCCGCGCGTTACACGATCGGCAGGCCCACGCCATGTTCGAGGGATCGTTGTTTTCCTCGTGGCCATCCAGGTGGTGCACCATGAGGCCTTCGGTTTCGACGCAATACACGCAGCATTTCGCCTGGCCGGCCAGCGCCACATCGGCCACGGCGTTGGCGCGATAGCGTAGCGCGCGATCGCTTACCTCAGCCGCCTGGCCAGGGTTCACATGCAAGGAAAACAGCGCTTCACCATAACGGCCAATCAGACGCCGCAACGCCGGCAGCGCGCGCCGATCGAGCGCTACCACGTTCATGCCGCCCGCCGACGAAGGCCTGGCCGCGTGGATGTCATAGGAATCGAACCCAGGAGACACGCGCAGCCACTTCCAGCCCTGGCCGGCCAGGCGATTGAGTACCGAGATTGCAGCATCAGCGGCCATCAATGGATAATCCCCACATCGTCAATCGTGTATACGCCGCCCCAAATCGAGAGCAGCCGGTTTCGACGGTCATAGCAGAGCGTGGGGTAGCCTTCGCCCCGCTTCGTTCCGAACTGGTGGCGATAGGTGCCAGGCCCCTTGCCACCTTTCAGGTGGTACTTTTCCGTGAAGTAAGTAACCGCGTAGATCGGCCCGATCACCACTTGTTCGTGATCGCCTTTGATGCCGAACTCTACGGGATCTAGTTCCTGGTTTCCGCCGTCGATGAATAGTTGCGTGCGCCGTTCGTCGAAGGTGAGCAGCACGCCCGGTTCAAATTCGATCGGCACCACCGACTTGCCGCCGGCCTGCAAAATCTCAAACGAAATCAGCTTGCCCGCTTCGGCCTTGTAGCCGTGATAGTGCAAGTCTGTTTCGATCACTTCCACGCGCGTGGCCGGCGTGCCGTGGAACGATTCAAACGCAACCGCCGCGCCCTCTTCTGGATTGCATCGCGCGCCAGGGTTGAACTTCTCCCCTTTCGCGTTCGAGAGCCCATAGAACTGATCGCCGAACATGAGGCCGTGAGTAGCTTCGGGATGCTTGCGCCGATACTCCGCAAGCGTGGCCGCGTATCCTGGCCGCAGGCGCGGCAGGATATGTTTTTTGAAGAACGCCGGCGTTAGCTTTACGACCCGTTGCCCTGCCATTTAGACCCCCACCCACTCCGCAGCCTGGCCGCGCACCGAATAGGCGCGTTTCACACGCGCACGCCGGCGAAGATAGCCGGCCTTTGCGTAGGCGAGTTCGGCGCGCTTCTCTGCGCGCGTGTGGCTAGGATGCGTCACCAGCCACAGCACGCCGACAGCGCCCAACGCCCACACCCACCACGGAATCCCGCCGGCATCATCGAACAGGCCGGCGCCTGGCGCGAAGCCGAGGCCTGGCGCGCGATCGCAAGCGCAGCCGAGGCCGCGCGCGGCGCGATTGCCGAACAGTGACACCGAGCCCTTGACGCTAACCGAGCCCGGCGAAGTGGTTTCCTGTAAAGTCGCGTACCCTGGCACTTGCTTATACATCAATCTCCCCCTTTAGCGGCCAGTAGGCCCACAATGGCCACACCGCCCAAGATCCACCAGGCCGTGGCGCCCGTTGGGTTAAAGTCGGCATCGAACGGAAGGCGCCCGGATGGCACGTAATCGCCCCGATCCTCCGCATCCTGGATAGCCTGGCGCGTGTCTTTCTTCCACTGATCGAAGGCGCCGGCATCGCTTGCGGCCTGGCCCGCCGGCGTGTTGGAAGCAGGCCCGGCGCCAGGAGGCAGCGGAAGGCCCGCGCCCGGCGCGGGAATATCGCCGTACTGCAATTTTTCGTAGAGCCAGGCGCCGGCGCTCTTTGCATCACGCGCCCAGCGCGAAGGCGTGTTGTATTGCAGCGTGCACCAGGCATACGCCGCCGGATACTCATACCATGGCGTATCTGGCCACGGCGCGCCCGTCGTATCCACGCACTTGTAGGCCATCAGCGGCGCCCCTTAAACAGGCCGATGGCCAGCAGCGCGGCGCCCGCGATCGCCAGCTTGCCCTGGTTTTGCTTGGCCCAATCGAGCCAGGAAGACGAGCCCGCCGGCGCCGATGGAAACGTGAACCCGAGGCCGCTATGGTAGATCATTAGTCGGCCACCACCTTGGCCACAACCACCAGCGCAATGCCGCCGATGATGTATGTGCCGTATTTGTCAAAAAACGAAGGTTCGCCGGCCACGTTGCGAGAGCCGCCGCCAGGCGAAACGGGAGAATCCCATAACGCATCATCCTGGCGGATCATGTCATCTACGTGCATGTTCCATCGCGCGATTGCCGCCGCGCGATCGGCGCCCGTGTTGACGGGTGGCAGGAGATCGACCACACCACCGGACCCCGAAGCGTTGACCAGTCCGAAGGGCATTAGAAAAACACCCCCTGCGACCGACGGCCCGGCGTGGCCTGATAATTCTCGTAGCCAAACAGGCCAGAGAAGCCATTCGCGGCAAGTTGCGCGTGCCACTCCGCAGCCGTCATCAAGTGTTCACGAGTCTTGCCCGCCGGCCACAGTTCTTTATTGATCGGATCGGAGTTCAAGGCCTTCGCCCGGTAGTAGTTCCACTGATCGGCAGTGAGCTTGAACGTAGCGGGAACCGTGGCCGCGAAAACCTTATCCTTTGCGGCCTTCATGCGGTTCGCTTCGTTGTCCACCCAGGCCGCGCCGCCCGCGCTACCCGCATCGCCGCGCCCGCCTTCGCCCGTCGTGTTGTTTCCAGAGGCGCCGGAACCGCCACCAGCGCCCCCGTTATCGGACGAAGACCCGCCAGAGCCACCGCCCGAGCCGTTCCCATCGTCGCCACCAGCCGGCGCCGAGTAGGAGCGGTAGACCAAATACGCGATGCCACCAAGGAAAGCCACAGGGAGTAAGTTTTGAGAGTTCACTAGCGGCCCCTCCGATAATTCAGACCGGCCACACCGTTTTGCATGGCCACATCCAGGTATTCATCGAGCGTCATCTTATGCGCGCGATCGCGGCCCGGCCACATCACGAGGACATCGGGACCAGCCACCCCGCGCACTTGCTGATAAACGTAATTCCAGCCATCGCCGCCCGTGGTTTCGGCAATGCCCAGCTTGTTTGCTTCGGCGCGCATCAGAGCCTTGAGAGCCGCGCGGGTGGAGGCCGCGGAATTGCCGTTGCCGCCGCCAGAGCCGCCGTTACCGCCATTGCCGCCGTTACCGCCATCGCCGCCGGCGTCGGTGGTGGTGCCGCCGGCGTACCACGTCCAACCGAAGTATCCGGCGCCGAGCAGCAAGATAATTTTCAGCGCATCCATTAACGACCACCCTTCCCTTGAGCGAAGAAGAGGCCCGCGCCGCCCACGGCAACCAGCCAATACGGAATCGAGTAGCCCATCACATCGAACGAGCCCGACATGATCGAGGACAGATCGAACGGCGCGCCGTCATCAGTGGCGCCGCCGTTGCCGCCGTTGCCGCTACCGCCGCCACTGCCACCGCTACCCGTGTTCTTTGCCGCATCCGCCGCAGCCTTCGCCGCCGTCTCTTTGGCCTTGTCTTGCGCGGCCTTCGCCGCAGCAGCAGCCGCAGCAGTGGCAGCAGCCGCAGCCGTTGTATTAGCGGCAGTGGTGGCCGCAGTTTGCGCGGCGATCGCCGCCGCCGTTTGCGAAGCACCCACCGGCGCCACGGCGCCAGGAACAGCGGGCGGAGGCGTCATGATCGGATTGCCGCCGGCGCGCGCCACTTCGGTAAGCGTGTTTTGCATGCCGCCCGGCAGCAACATCAACGCCGCACTATGGCCCGGATCACCATTCACCTTGCAATCGGTCCCATACATCACAGGTTGCCCAGGGATTGGCGAGGCATTTTCGTAAATGGAGCACGAGACGTTCAGGCCGTAAGTCTTGCCGAGTTGTTGCGCCTCACGCGCCAGGCTTTCCTGCGTTCCGCGATCGACCGTATGTTGCATGCCGAACCGAGATCCGGAATTTTGTTGTTGCAGCGTGCTTTGCGGTTCACATTGGCCCCACGAGTTTTTCGCGTAGCCGGCAGGGCAGGCGCCGGCAGGCAGAGGCGCCGAGCCCGTTACCGCTTCGTAGATTTCAGGCCGATTGAGTTGTGACCAATTCTCTTCGGCCAGGTTCGTGCACGAACCCGTGGGCAAGGTGAATAGGCCGATGTCGGAGCACGCGGCCAGGCCTTCGAGCCCGCCGGCGATCATGCGCGATCGCACAGGACCGTTAGAAGTGATCGGCAGTTCCGGCGCCAGGCGTTTGTGATCGGCCCAAATTTTCGGACCATGCACGCGGCGCCTGGCCGGCGAAGGCATCAGGCCCACCACGGCCAAGTTGTCCATTGATCGCATGCGCGTTTGGTACATTACCGCCGCCCCCTTTTCTTGTCTCGCGTGGCCAAATACAAACCAATGCCGGCAGCGGCCAGCACGATGCAATCGGAAACACCTTCCACCAGCCGTTCGCTTTCGCAAAGGCCTTGCAGATACACCACCATCGGATTGCCTTCACTATCGACGGCCACGCCGCCGCCGTCGCCCGCCGTCGCATCAGGCACACCGGATTCGCGAGTCTTGCGGCAAACTACCTGGCCGTTCTCCAGCGATTGAAACGGATATTGCGCAGGGCAGCGAAGTAGGCCCGTGTTCGGGTCGAGTTCAGGCAAGCGCACCGAAACCGTGGTAGGCCCTTGCGTGGCGCCCGCCGGCGAAGGCACCGGCGTATTGTCATTGTTCGAGTAGTGCGTAGGCCCTTGCGTTGGACCCGTGGGTGAAGCCACCGGCGCCGGATCGGGAGAAGGCCCAGGCCTGGACTCCATCGGCACAGACGACGGCGCGTGCACTGGCGCGTTGTCGTAATAGGCCGGCGCGGGAACCGAGTATTGTGTATTGCCCGCCGGCGCCGGCGCCTGGCCGGATTGTGGCGTGGACAAAACAGCCGATTGAAACACCTGGCCAGTGATGCCGCAGTTATAGCCGTACTTCGCATTGAGTTGTGGCCACCATGGCTGACAGAACGTAGAGCATGGCGCCTGTGGCGATCGCGGATACGCCAGGCCGCACGCAAACACCTTCGCCAGGCCCGCTTCGTTTTGCGTCACGGCGCCGCAGGCCAATTGATCGCAGAACGTGGGAGTAACGACCGACTTGGCCCAGGCCAATTGCTCAGGCCCGAACAGATTAGGGATCGTGTCATCCGCGCCAAGGTGGCCGAGCCCTTGAATGCGGCCAAAGAGGCCATGAGTCTGAACAATCATCGAGTGCCCGCCTTGTAAAGGTGGAAGCCGACGAACAGGCCAAGCGCGATCGCACCCCAACGAAAGGCCGTAGCCACATTGGCCAGGCGATCGCCAGGCACGAAAGGTTCGACAGGAGCCGAGGCCAGGCCGCGCGTGGATACGATCACAGCATCACCCCCACAGCCAGCAGCGCGGCAGCAGCAAGGAAAGCCGGCGAGATCGAAACGCCGCCCACGTTGATATCGCCAGGCGCCACGGCAGACGTGCCGCCCGTTATCACCGTCTGTTCGATCGGTTCCAGATACATGCGGAACCAGTCCCACTTCCCGCCGCGTTGCCGATCGGCCACGCACGCCTTGCCAGGGTTGCCCATTTCAGGCGTATCGCAGTTATCCACGACCCATTGCCAGCCGGCGTAGAAATTCGCGATCGCCTGTTCCTTCGATTCCCAGGTGCGCGGCCCGGCCAGGAACCCTTCGAGATTCGCTTGCAGCTTCGGTTCTACGTCGTTCACTATGGCCGTGGTGGCCACCTTTTGTTTAGGACCCTTACGCGCGTACAACAGCATCAGCCCGATCGTTACGCCGGCAACCGCCGCGCCTATGATCGGAATGGCCATTGCGCCCCACGCCGCCGCCGCAATCGAGTTAGTGCCGCCCGTGGTGAGAATGCCGCCGACGATCGAGGGAGCCGAGACGACCACCTGTTGTGTGGTGGTAGAGGACAAGCCGCCCATGCCGTACTGAGGCCCAGCGCAAGGCGTGAATAAACCGCCCTGCATTGGCATGGCCAAAACGTCCACAGTGCCGGCGTAGGCGTACATAGGTTAGCGGCGCGCCCCTCCGCTTTTGGCCAGTGCGAACGCCAGCGCGATACCGCCGCCCACAAGCGCGATCGTTCCCCACCCGATGCTACCCGCCGGCAAAGTTTGGAACGCTGGGAAACCCGAGCCCCCCTCGCCCAGCCGATACTGCACAAGCGAACCATCCGGCCCGCGTTGCGTGTAGGTGCCAGGAGGAGGCGCGCCGTACCGCGCGCCGATCACTGGCGCGGCAATCTTATCAATGCCGGTTTCCAGGATCTTGGTAAAGGCGCCCCAATCGAAACCCATTCCACGGCCAAGCACCTGGCGATCAATCGCGGACGCCGGCGCGTCACGAGGAACGCGCAATTTCATCCGCTCGATACCTCTTAGGGTTGTTCTCATTGATGCACCACCTACTGGCCAAAATGCCTTGCGGAAAGCGCGCGAGGTTTCCCAGCCGGCGTAGTCGCCGTGCGAGGCATCGAGCGCGAAGCGTTGCCGATCGACGCCGACCAGCGCAACGGAGTAAACGTGTGTGTAAAGGTGAGGCCGCGCAGAATCCGCCGCGACCGTGCAGAGTTCACAAGGAATGGCCGAGGCCAGCAACATGGCATCGACCAGCATCGAAAAATCGTCGCAATCCCCTTCCGGGTTCGGCATCGTGAGCAGCCGCGCCGGCGTTATCAATAGGTCTTGCAACTGGCCGCGCCGATCGGCAGGCAGAGCCAATACGCTTTCCTCATCGAACTTAAATCGGACGTTGGCATGAACCCAGCGCCAGATGGCCGAGGCCTTCGCATGATCGCTTGCATCAGGCGATAGGCCATCGAGTGCCCAGCCCGCCGCGCTTTGCACGATCGGATCGTTTGCACCTTCTCTTATATGGCCCACCATCAGGCCGATCGTTTGCGCCACCGCCGTATCGGCATTCGATGACGCGCGCATACGCCGCACCGTTGTGGTGCGATCGCCGAACGCCGCCAGGTTGTGAGTCTCAACCATCGAAACAGTGGCCAGCCAGGTGCGCGCGTAGGGCATCAAGTCCGAAGACGACACCCAAGACGGAGAGGCCGGCCAGAGTCAGGTTACGACATTGCGGAAGATTCCCAAACATCTTTTGTATGTCATGTTATATAAGCGCTGAAACGCGCAAACGAGGAGTAGAGGGAATGCCACGCAGAGGCACCAAGAAGAAAATCGACACCGACCAACCAACCGCAGCAACCGCCACAGCAGTAGCCGAACCACCGCCAGGAGCCGTAGACGACTACGAACCGCCCGCCCACCTGGTGGAAACAGGAAACGAGGCGCCAACCCCGCCAGAAACGCCCGCGCCCACGGTAGAGGCCGGCCAGCACTACTTCGATACGCTCAAAGGGAAACGGACCATCGGCCCGGATCGTTTCTTTGAACACCTGCCCACGTTTCCCGCCCGACCGCTTCGAGCGCGCTTGCATCTACCTCTATCGAATCTGGCCGCGCATCAACCGCAAACAGGCAGACCCCACCGCCTACAACTACATCGACAAATACGGCGTGCCGTTCACGCCCGATGAAGTGAAGCAGCGATGGGGAGAGGGAAAGTATCAGGCCCTCATGCTCAATTTGGACAAGCGAACAGATAACCAGATCGCCGGATGCGTGTTCACTGTGGACGATCCAAACTGCCCGCCCGTCCTGAACCTGGCCGAGCTTGTTTTAGGCGCGCCGGCCAATAGCTCATACGAGGAGTCTTTAAGGAATCGGAATATGCACCCGTCGCAATCAATCCCCGGCCAGGCGCCGGCAGCAGCAGACGCCAGCGCTTCGGTAGCCCTGGCCAACTTGGCCACCGAAGCTATACGGCAAGGAAATCGACAGACCCCAGCCGCCGCGATGGAGCAGACCGCACTGAACCACTACGCAGCCATTCTGCAAACCGCAATGACGCAGAACGCAAAAGCGAGTGGTGGCCTGGACTTCACCGGCCTGGCCGCGATCATTACCGCGATTATTCCCCTCATCAGGCCGGCCACGCCCGTGGGACCAGATCCACGCGATGCGCTAATCAATATGCTTATGGACAAGCTACTGAACGCGCCGCAACACGTGGCCGTGGCGCCGGCAGGGAGCCTAACCGAAACCCTCGCCGCCGTGAAGTCGATCATGGAAGTAAGCCACACGTTGAACCCCAACGCCGGCGCGCCGGAATCCATTTCCACCATTTTGGCCAACAATGCGGCGCCCATCTTGGGAGAGATACGCGGAGTTGTGCAAGGCATCGCCTCAATGGTGGGAGCGCGCAACGCCGCCGCCAACGGCCAGGCCAGCCAGCCAGGCCAGCCACAACAGCAGCAACCACAGCAACAACAAGTAGAAGGAGCCGGCCAGAATATGGACCTCATGCAGATGGCGCTCAACACCATCGAGCCTGTATTGATAAAGCAATTCCGCGAAGGCAACGAAGGATGGGCGCTTGGCGAATGGATCGAAAACGGATGGGGAGCCGACTCCTATAACCGGATTGCCAACATCGGCAAAGAGCAGATCATAGCCGCTCTACTGGCGCGGCCAAACTTGCGGCAATTGTTCGATGGACTCCAGCCGCAGATGGACGCCTACGTTACGAGCTTCCTGGAATGGCCGAAGCGTAAAGCCGAGTTCGAGGCCCAGGCAGACGAGAACGCCGGCGCGCCAGGCGCCGCACCCGAGGAAGGCGCCCAACCGTGATTCCTACCGCACCAGGTGGTGGACCAGGTGGTATACCACTCACCGGATCACAGCAGCACGTAATATGCACCGTTTGCCGGCGCCCCGTGCTGTTCAATGCGCCCATCACGATCGTGGGGCAATCGCCCGAGGAGGCAGCAAGCGCGCTATGCGGAAACGCCGGCGAAGCGATGCTAGCCCACCTTCACAACTTCCATAAGAAGGAAATGCAGACCGTATCCGTATTAGGCGCGATCGCGCAGACCTTCGCCGTGTTTCAGCACTTCGAGTTCAACCAGCCGACACTGGTAAAGGCAGATGAAACGATGGCCACCCAGCTATTGAACTTCATCCACAACGAAGACCCAGCCGAACCAGGCGCGCCCGTACAACAGAACCAGCCGAAAACGGTACTTTAGTCCCCGGATTGCCAGAGGGACCGAAATAAGGGATAATTTTGCTCCGTAGATGCGTCTACGAATTGCGTAGACGCATTGAATCGAAAGGAGCACCCCTTTGCCATCCAAGAAAAAGAAGGCAGACAGCACCAAACAGCGCTGTAAAAACTGCAATAAGCCATTCACCCCCACCGTATCCTGGCAAGAGTTCTGTAAAGAGCCATGCCGCAAAGCCTACTGGCGCCACGGTGGAATCACCGAAACCCGTTTACTTGATCTGTTCCGCGAAGCCGCCGGCGATCACCTGGCCGCACTCACGGCCCGCGTGGATGCCATCGAGCAATTATTGGCCACGATCGCCACAATGCCCGTGCTAGCCAGCCAGCTTGCCACCCGCCTAGATACTTCCCCCAACCTTCAGACAGCCTTACAGGACATCCGCGAACGCATCGGCCAGGCCCCGCGATCAATGCAGCAGTAGCAAGGAAAACACCCGAACATGAAACGGCCATTTCTACAGATACCGATTGCCGATTGGATGCTCTCTCCCCAAATTCGCGCATGCCATCCGATCTCGCAAAGGCATTGATTGACGTTATGTGTATCTGCGCCGAAGGCCAACCCTATGGCCACCTTTCGATACAACAATCCGACATCCCGGCGCCGCCCGAACCGGATTGGAGTAACCCGGACAGCTACGCGACCGGACCAGGCGCCGCACCAAACGGTGGACCGCATGGTGCACCAGGTGGTGGACCAGATGGTGCACCAAGTGGTGGACCAGGTGGTGCACGCCGTGGTGGTGCACGTGGTCAAACAGAAAGTGCGAACACAAAGCGAACCCACCCCCAGCATTCCGCCTCACTCGAAACCAAGATTTCCGATCGTTTGCAGCTTACGCCCGAGGCCACCAGGTGGTGCCTTTGGGACCTGGAGCGCAACCAGGCGCTTATGCGGACTGAGGCCGGCATTCTCTATTCGCCCATCATGGTGCACGAATACCAAAAGCACATGGAGCGCGTGAACAGATCGAAAAAGGCCCGCCAGGATTATGAACGGCGTAACGCCGGCGCCGACGCCGCGCCCAAACAACAGCAGCAGCCACGGCCAGTTACCCCACCAGCCGCCGTACCGCGTGGTGGACCAGGTGGTGCACCAAGTGGTGGACCAGGTGGTGCACCGCGTGGTGGAGCAACCGCCCCACCGCCAGGTGGACCAGGTGGTGCACCGCGTGGTGGTGCTAAATCAGAATCGGAAAGAGATTTATCTCTCCCCCTTAGCCCCCCCCTCACGGGGGAGGCGCCCCCCTGAGCCCCCCCGGCGGGGGGGCACCACGCGCCTTGCTAGGGACCTGGCCGCGCAATCCCGAACGAGCAAGAGGTAGACCCGATGCACAGCCACACAGACCCGATTAACGAAATCCTGGCGCCCCTCCGCAACCTTCGCAGCAGGCCACGCCAGGGAGCCCTGGCCGAGTGTGCTAGTCTGATTCGGACATGCCAGGACATCGAGCAAGCCCGCGCCGCCGTTGCCGAAATTCTGCGCAACTTCGACCGATGGCCAGGCCTGGCCACGTTTCGCGACGTACTCGCCAAACACACCGGCCAGGAACCCCCACCCGACGCCGAGCCTAAGCAAGCCACCGACCGCGAACGCGCCGCCTTTATCACCCAACTATGGCGAGAAGTCGGCGCCCTGCAACGCCCCGATGAAAACTCACTAGAGGCCGCAACCTGGCGCCGTATTCGCGCCATGAAGCCAGAGGACCGAGACGACCTCATAGAGGCCTGCTACGGCATCACAGCGGCCACGGCGCCCTACCATCAGACGAGCCCGGCCAGCCGCGCCCGTTCCATCCAGGCCGTAATGCTTGCCGCCGCCGGCGCCGCATGGTCCACCAACGGCCAGCAGCTACAGACCTGGCAAACGCCCGACTACATCAAAAACCCGCCGCCGATCCTCTGCCAACAATGCAAGGACACCGGAGTGAGGCAGGCCGGCGCCGAAATTGAATGGTGTACCTGCCAGAAAGGAAAACTCATCCGCCGCGAAAACCCGCAATGGCTTGAACTCTGCCAGCGCAGCCTAACCAAGACAACAGCCAAACAGCCCGAACCAAAACAGCCGCCGGCGCCCGAGCCCGCCGCGCCCCGGCGAATCATCGACCAGGCTATATGCCCAAAGTGCCACGGCACCATCACGGCCTGGAGTGATCTCACGATCGACCCGTGCAACTGTTCAACGAACCCCCGCCGCGTTGCGAATTCAGGCTAAAGCCTGATTTGAAACACCGCGCAAACTAGGCCATAATGTCCACATGACCCATAGCACTTTTGAACCAGCCACCACACTACACCCGCATACGCTCGAATTAGCGTTGGCGTTTGTGGGAACCCCCGCCGCGTTGCGGCAGCTTGCCCAATCCGACGCCAGCCTGGCCGCAGACCTGGCCGCGATCGCGCCGCCGCCTGGCGCCGTGTTCGGATGCGGCGAACCGATGACCGACGATATCGAGGACCTACGACGATGAACATACGCCCCGACATTTGCGCGGAGTGCCCTTTCAAACGGAAGGCCGCGCCCGGATACCTCGGAGGAAATAACCTTATGGCTTTTTTGGCCGACGCCTTGAGCGATGCAAGCGTGCCGTGCCATATCGAATTCAGCCGCAACGTAGCGCACGAAGGTGGAAGCAAGAACCTGGCGCAGCCGCGCATGGTCGAGATCGACGCCACCACGTTGCGTTGCCGAGGCGCCGCGACGATGCAGCGCAACCAACTGAAACAACCGCGCGAGGCCGAAGCAGCCGCCCGCCTTCGCCAGGTTCCACAGAACCCGGAATGCTTCACCTGGAACGATGAATTTATCCTCTACCACGCCGCCGAATTCGATTCGAGCCCGGATGGAAATTTTGAAATCGTTTGTGTCTACATCGGAGGCCAGGAGGCCAAACGAAGCGTGCGCGCCCGAACCACGGCGAAGGCCCGCGCGATCATGGCGCGACTCATCACCACGCGCGCCTTTAGCAAGGTGTTTGTACGGCACTGGCGAACGCGCACCGGACAGCCCACCTATATCGTTTTGCATTCGGAAACCCTCACCCTTGCCGCCCACATCGAGAAGGAGCACGCCGCCCATGGTGAGCCATAAAGACTTCACCGACACCAGCGGACAAACCGACTGGACAGCCTACAATCTGGCCAGGCAGCTTGCCGGCGAAATTTGCACCAGGTGCAAGCACCCGCGCACCGATCAATCCGGCGTGGCCGGCCTTTGCTTCGCCTGTACCACGATGGACCGTTTCACCGATGGCTTAGTGCTACACCCGCGCCGCGTGCGATGCCACCATTGTGGCCACCAAAACACGCCCGACCGTTTCGACGATCCAGGCGTATACACCGCCGGCGTGCATAAGCTGACGTGCGCCGATTGTGGCCGCGAGACGCCATACGAAACCCACGTGCACTATTCTTTCGAGAGCCCCGCGCTACTCGCCACCAAAAAACCAGCCACGAAGAGGACCGAAACATGAAGCACCAAGAAACCACCTACGCGCTACTCCGAACGCCGATCGGCGCCACGATTCAGCGCATCCGCAAGATGCACATTTGCCCGAAATGTGAACTGCACTTCACCGAGAAAGAAAAAGCCAAGCACCGATGCGAAGGCCTTGGAAAGGGCAGCGATTGGGTAAAACGACCGATCACAGTTCAACTAACCAGCACAACGCCATTCGCATGGGGAGAAGCAGACACCCACCCCGGCCAGCGTGCTACCGCCGTGGCCATCCTGGCCGACTTTATCGAGGACCAGGCCGAGGCCGAACGCCTGGCCGCAAGCTACGCGGCCAACGTCCTGGCGCATGTTGGAATCTCAGGCCTCATCACCAACGGCGCCGAGATCCTCCAGAAACTTGGAAAGACGGCCTACGATTACCGCCCCAAAGTGAAATTCAGCTACACCACGCCAAACCACGGCGATGGCAGCGTTATGGCCTGCAATGAAGTGGACGCCCGCGAGGCGATAGCCAACCGCTTGAACGTCGAACGCCTGCCCCGAGGAATCAAAATCACGAAAGAGGCCGGCGCGTGAAAAACGAGATCACGCCAACTTACACGCACCAACACCGCGACGTGATCGACCTCTATGAAGCGCTTGGACACCCGGCGCGCGACATCCGCGCCGGCGCCGTCTACCTATGGCACGACAACCCGGAAGGCCGGCCAATCCAGGAAGGCCGCGACATCGGCCAGGTGCGGACATGGTTAGGGAATTCTGGCACGATCGCCACCGGCGCCTTTCGCCTGTACTGCGAACTCTACCCCGGCGAGTTCGCATGGCAGGATGGTGAACTATGCCGCGTGGCCATCGAACTGATCGGGCGAAGCCTCAACGGAGACAAGCGCGCCCGCGCGATCCTAGCCGCCGGCCACAAAGCCGTGGACCGCTACGCCGCACTCGTTAATGCCATCGAGAGGGATGAAGAATGGAGCCTATAGAAAAGGCCGTGGCCATCCTGGCCGGCCAGTTGCCAGGATGGATCATTGGATTCGTGCAAGGCCTGGCCTGCTACTGCGCAATCCGCCGGCTGATCGCCTATGATCGCCGGCGAAAACGAAACCATAACGACCGTGCAGGCCTTCGCCAGGCCGCACTGAAACACAGCAAGGAAGACTACTAGACCCATGACCGACAAAGTAAGCATTGCCATAATCGTGGCCACTGTGACCATAGCGCTAATCGTGGCCATCATGAACGCCGTTAAGCGATCGCGCACGCCGGCGCCCGAGCCAAGCGAACATCCGTTTTTTGCCGCCGCCGCGCCCCTGAATTGGCCAACCGCGGATTTTTTCAAGCACCTGCAAACCGTTCCCGCAGAGGCCTTTACTCGCCATCTCGTGTATATCTACCGCCTGGCGCCGCCGATCGTTCCGACGCCTGGCGCGCCGCGCTACATCCAAAAATTGTTCGGCCCGACCACGCAAGCCGATATCGAGCACCAATTCGGGAGTGGTATCTATCGCGTGATACTCGCCAACATGGGAGCCGAGCCAGGCAAGCAAAGCGTGGCGCAGTGCACGCTGGAGATACCCGCCGAAGGCCCGGCCACGCGCGCCGTGGCGCCCGATCGGCGCGCAACCGATCCAGGGTTTAACTTCCCCGTTGAGCCGGCCAGGTTGCAGACCGCGCGCGAATCATGGAGGCATGCCGAGCTTGTGACCTTCGCCACGTTTCGCAAGATGATGGCCGAGCCCGCCGCGCCCTTCATGGTGCACGTGTACTTATTGGAGCCGGCCAGCTTCAACGCGGGGCAAGGCCCGCCGCAATTCGCGCCGCGCTATCTTGGCACGCGCGCGGCCTTCGACTCCTACCAGATCGCTGAAGCGTTCGGCCCGGCGCTCTACGAAGCGTTCCTGGAATTCCCGCCGTCTACCGAGTTACCCACCATCCGTTGCGAGTTTTTTGCAAACCGCCGTGATGACGGCCCGCACTTCCCAATTGGATCGGCGCGGGAAACTGGCAACTTGTGAGCGTGGCCAATGTCGCAAGCAAAGAGACTCACGCGCGAAAAGGTGGTGGCCATCCGCCGCCGCCGCAAACAGGGAGACGGCCCGGCCATCCTGGCCAAGGCCTACAACGTCAGCCGAAACACGATTTACCGCATCGTGACGATGAAGACGTGGAAACACGCCGACGACAACCAGGCGGAAATGTGGCCACATCCATAACCCCGTTGATGCGCCTGGCGCGGCATCACTACATCGGGCGAAACCCCAACCACGTAACCATCCTCTATTCGAGGCGATGCGCGTGTGGATGGGAAAAGAAGCCAGGCCAGGCCTTTTGCTCTATGTGCCGCGCCAGCATTCCGCCCCGCGTAAATTTCCACCTGGACACATGCCCGTTTCGTTGGTTCATGCCGTGGTGGCGATTGGCCATCACGTGGACGAGAAGGGAAATCGTATGACCGACCCGCAAGCCGAAATCGTTGGTTTCCGCGCGCGCGTACTCATGAGCGGCGATCGCATCGCCCTACTGTTAGAGGCACTGGAGTCTCACGCCGCCATGAAGTGCGCCGCCGGCGATGACGTGAGCCCTAACGCGCCGCTTGGATCACGCATTGAACTGGCGCGCCGGCAACTGAGTGAAGCGCAGGCCACACTGGCCAGAGAGTCCTAAATGCGCGCCGTTCTCTATCTGAGGGTATCGACCGGCGAACAGAACACGGCCTATCAGCGGCAAATTCTGAACGAATACGCCGAACGCCAGCAATGGGAAGTGGTGGGAGTCTACGACGACTACGCCACGGGAACCAACAGCCGGCGCCCCGAATTCCAGAACATGATGAACGACGCCGCGCGCGGCCAATTCGACATCGTTCTGTTTTGGAGCCTTGACCGATTCAGCCGCGAAGGCACGGCCAAGACCATGGAGCACTTGGAACGCCTGGCCGCGTGGCGCGTAAAATACCGCAGCTTCCAGGAACCGATGATCGACACCAGCGGCCCTTACGGCGAACTGCTAACCGGCATGCTGGCCGCGTTCGCCAAGCTGGAGAGCACGCGCATAAAGGAACGGATTCACGCCGGCCTGGCGCGAAGCAAAGAGCAAGGAAAACGGCCAGGCCCGCGCCCGATCGTTCTCAACATGCAACACCTGGACGAACAGGCCACCGCCGGCAGGAGCCTACGGGAGCTTGCCCGGACATACAACACGAGCGCGGCCACCATCCACCGCCGACTTGAGGCCTGGCGCGCCAGGCGCGTAGAATGCGGGGAATGTACGAAATCGAGTACCGATGCCAATATCGGGAATATTGGTACTTCCACGGTGAAACGCCCGACCGCGCGCAAGCGATCGGCGCCGCGATCGCGTTAGCCGCCGCCACTGGCCGCGTTTGCCGCGTGGTCGATCCGAGTGGCCATATCATCCACAAGCAATAAAAAATCGCCGGCGTGTCCAAACTGGAAAGGACCCGCCGGCGTGTTAGTGAGTATGAATCGTCTTCGGAGGAGAACCCGGCCACTTCCTACGGATGGCCAGGACTCATCGAAAAACGATAGCACAAGGGGATCGAATGCAGTAGGCCTAATTTCCCATTGGTACTTTTACCAGCGGAAGCGCGCCGCCGACGCTGGACAGATCGACCGGCGCGGCCACTTCGGCCACCGTTTCCGCCAGCGCCGCCGATTCATCGGGAGGCGCCTCTAGCGCCGCCGGCGCGGGTGGCAAAATTTCAGAATCGCCCACTATGTAGGTGAAGCCTGGCACTTGTGGCATTTTGGCCAGCGCCGCCGCCGCCTCACCATCAGAGGGAAAATCCCATTCGACCAGGCGAAGCGCGTTTGCTTCCCTGGATTGCACGCGATCGGGAGCCCGATCTAGCCGGCGCTCCATTTCAGCTTCGGCCATTTCATTGATGACGTGGCCATAACGGACAACTAGGGTATGGGTCATGGGATAAGCATACACGACAAACGGCGCCGCCCAGCCTGCTACGTTTGGACGGCGCCGTTTTAGACCCAGGCCCAGCCACGGACCTTTTGCACTCGCAGGCTAACACGCGGCCAGGCCTGGCCGCAAACCTGGCGCCGCCGGCCTATTGCGCACCGACACCGGCCAGGCGTAGAATCTCCCGTATGGCCAAAAAATCCATTACATCCAAAACCGCGAAGCGCGCCGCCGCGCCCGTATCGCTCCAGACCGTGCATATTAAGCTACCCGTGGACCTCGTGGGCAAGGCCCGCGTGGCCGCAAGCCAGCGCGGCCTGCGATCGCTCAATGCCTACCTTGTGGAATTGCTCACCGTTGCCACGAAGGGCATGAAGGCCCCCAAGGCCCCGAGAGCCACAACCAAGGCCGCGTAACCAATGCCAGGCAAGAAACGGCGCCGGAAGCCCAGCGGCCTGGATTACTTTTTCGACCGCATCGAGCAATTCATGGATGAAGCCTTGGGACAACAGCCGCAAAGGCCGAACCAAGCGCAAACCACGCGGCCCGCCGTCGAGATCGACCCCGAGGAGTTCGCCCTATACCAGGAAGTCATGGCTATGGGATTCCGCTACGCCCTGGCGAAGTACCACCCCGAGGGGAAAGAACCGGACAACGAGAAAATGAAGAAACTAACCGCGCTGAAAGCGCAGTTTAAGGAACGCGGAATCATTTGATACCGCCCAACTTCGGCCCGTAACCGCCATTGCGGAGCCGACGCCGGCCTGGCCGTAGCTTTGCCGCCAGCGATCAGGCCGGCGCCCCCTCATGGCGCCAATCAGTGAGGAAAATATGCACCCAGCCAGCGTACCGCCCAATCCGAACGAACTATGGTTTATGACTCGCAGCGGGATCAAGTTTTACCCAGCGCGCCCGCGACCAGAAGACGTATCTATCGCTGATATTGCATCAGCCCTGGCCAAAACGGCCAGATTCAACGGCCACACCTTCGAGTTTTACTCAGTGGCCCAGCATTCCGGCATCGTGGCCGATACGGTCAAAGACGCGCGCTACAAACGGGAAGCGCTATTGCACGATGCGGCAGAGGCCTACACCGGCGACCTAATCAGGCCGATCAAGGTTCAGCCTGGCCTGGCCGGATTCCGCGAGATCGAGGAACGAATAGAGCGCGTAATTGCCGAGCGCTTCGGCCTCATCTACCCGTGGCCAGGTGAAATCAAAGAGGCCGATCTGTTGGTGCTTTACACCGAAGATCGGGACTTGCGGCCTAGCGCCTGGCACGATCGCCCGACACTACCCGAACGCATCGTGCCGGCGCCGTGGGAAACCGCCTACGGCATGTTCATGGCCCATTGGCGCGAACTCAACGGAGGAAAGGAGTAACCATCATGGCCACAGCGCGTAAAATAGCCGCCCAGCATCGCCTAAGAGCGATGGCCACGCCGCCCGATCCGGTAGACCTGGCGCAGGCCCGCAACCGCTACCCGACAGAAAACGGCGTGGACGCCAACGTGCAGAGTTACCGCCGCCTACTGGCCGAGCTTGGGACCATCAGCCAATTGGGCGCCAGTCTCCAGAACGCAAACCGCGAGTGCCACGGCACGTTCGAGGCCTTGCGCACGCGGTTTTACTACGGCCTGGAATTGTTGGATGCGATCGCACCCCGGAAAGATCAAGACGATGAAAATTAACCGCCGCACCGCCAACGCCCTCGTGCGCAAACTCGAAAGGCTACGCGCGCGACTCAGCAAGGAAAAACACCCGCGCCCACTCTGGAACGTAAAAGGAGAATGGCCGGCCTTGCGCACAATCGCCGACCCGGCCAAACGCCGGCGCGTAAAAGCAGCCAAGGCCAAAGAGGCCAAGCTAGTGAAGTGGCAAACGGACCTTAGAAACCTACTGCCACTGATCGAGGAATACTTGCAGGCGAAAGACGCCCGCCAGTTTCAGGTGTTCGTTTCACTGCGAACCGTGCACGCGGCCAAGCACCACAACATGAACTCGCAAGACCTACTCAGCCACGGCGCCGCCATGGCCGACCTGGCCACGGCCATAAAGACAATCAAGACCACCAGCGAGGTAACGAAATGAGAGTAGGGACCAGGCGCCGCGTACTTCGCCGCCGCGCCACGATCACGAGCAAGCGCACCGACCTAACCGGCATCGAGGCCGTGATAGATTGCCGGCCAATTTGGAAGCGCACCGACAACAAAGACAACATGCGCGCCCGCATCCAAAAGCGATCGGAGGAAGACTTTGCCACCGCCACGATCGTGATTCCCGAATTGCCCGCCCTTGTGCTCACGCCGCGCGAGGCCAAGATTATAGCCAGGGACCTGGCGCGCCTGGCTAAGTGGGCATTGCGCAAGGGTAGCGAACTGCAAAACGAGAACCCGCGCGCCAATCCGCCAGGCCGCGCCGCTGTCGAAGTTCCCGAGGAATGCAGCGCGGAGGAAGCCGCCGACAGCCAGAGCCGCCGCGAACTCATGCAAACCTACGCCGATGGATGGAACCAAGGCGTGCGGATCGGACAGCATGCAATCTGGCACTACGACCCTAAACGCCTTGAACGCTCCAGAACAGTGAGCGTAATTTCTCAGGCGCGCGTAACCCAGCGCGCGGGCGCCTGGCGCGCCGTTGTGACCGTCACCAACAACGAAGGCGCGGGAATGTACGAGGCCGACTTGCAAGGCCTGGAGTTAATCGACCCCGAGCTACGCGGCCACCCTCACGCCGCCGCGATCCAGCGCACACGCGGATACGTGGCCACCTTCAACGAATCGAACAAATCAGGCCGCTTGCTCTACATTTGGGATGGTAGCGACCCAGCCAGGCCGCAGAGCCTTTGCCCGCCTGGCGCTTACTTCGAGATTGCCCACCCCGCTGTAGTGACGATGGGCGAACAAGGCGAACCCCTGCCCCGCGTAATCGTGCGCGCGCTCGTAGGTGGCCGCGAATATTCAATGGACCCCCACTATCTAGCCGCAGTGGGAGAACAGCACTAAGGAGCCCGCAACGATGGAACAAAGACCCAAACAGCCAACCATGGACGAACTCAACGCACAGGTGAATTACTGGAATGAACACTATCCGATCGGCACCGCCGTGAAATTCCAGCCCGTGCTGGGGATCAACGAGTTTGTGGCCGGAAACACCACCAGCATGGCCTATATTCTTTCCGGCCATACCGCCGTGGTGCACATCACCAACCGCGCCGGATGCGTAGGCCTCACGCATTGCAAAGCCGTGGAAGCATGAGCAAGGCAAGACGGCCACCAATATGGCCAAAAATCGAGAAGGCACACCGGATATGCACATGGTGGAACCTTCGCACCGATTCACAGGCCGAATGCAGAGTGGAAGGCGAAGGCCCGATGCACGGCCAGGAAGTGCGCACGATCGGCCAGGCCTTCGTGCGCTTCGCCCCGTTCACGCCCGTGGCATCGGTCCAAGTGCGCAACCTGGCCGGCGACCAAGTAGCCATCGTGGACGTGGCCGCGCTAGTGTTATCAGACAGAGTGAAGCATGCAGCCCTTACCCTCATCGCGCCTGATGCGTTTTTTGAAAGCCTGGTGGACACTTAGCGAACCCGGCGCCGCCGTGTTTCTGCGCAACGGACGCCAGGCCGGCGCGTGGGGTGTTATCAAATTCGCCTGGCGCGAAAGTGAAAGCACGATGAAGTGCAAACGATGCGGCCTTGGCAACCGATGGCACCCGAACCGAGATTGCGCCGGCGAATTTCCGCCGCGCGTCACCACAAAACGACCGAAGGAGATAATCAACCAATGAAACTTCCCAAGATAGGCGCCGCCCTGGCCACCGTGGCCGTGGCCATCGCGCTGTACGCTCAGACGACGCCAGCGCCGCGCAACCTGGCGCCCGTGTTCCCCGGCGCCACTGTATCCGTGATCGCGCCAGATGGCCGCGTGGCCTATGCCCGTCTCGATTCCAGTTTGCAGCTTGTGGCCGATGCGGCCAACGGCAACCAGTTAACCCTGAGAGCCACGGCGCCGGCGTTGGTCGATCGCGTCATTGTGTTCAAGCCGACAGTGGCCGGAACGACCGTAACCCTACCCACGGCGCCCGTGGGCAATTCGCTTGAAATCTCATCGAACGGATGGAACCTATCGGCGCCGGATGACTACAGCCCTGGCCGGCCTGGTGGTGACATTCGTACCCAAATGGGCGCCACAACCTGGAGACACCATCAACGTGAGGTATCGCGAGTGAAGCGGTATCTAGTAGCCCTCGCTCTACTCATCGCCGAAGGCGCGTTGGTCTTGTGGATTGCATCGGCGATCGCCGATGCACAGACCACGCCGCGCGCCGAGCAGATCACCGGCATCCGCACCACTTCGCCCGAGTCCGCATGGTGCCCTGGAGAACCGCTCACGCGATCGAGCCCGCAAACCGTGACGATAGGCGCGGCCTGGACACCCGCCGCGCCCTGCTACGCTCATTTCAATCTGACGCCGCCGCAGACGATCGACCCCATTAGCGTTTCGACGTTCACGGCGCCCGCCGTTGTCACCCTCACGCCTGGCGCCTGGCAAGATGACCTCTACGTTTACTTGCAGGCGCCCGCCTTCACCGGCGCCGCGCTATCGCGCCCGCAACGCATCGTGGTGCAGACCACGCGCCCCACGATGGTGCAGTGCTCCAATTGCATCGTGGAGACATCGGGAGCCGGCCAACGCCAATTCCCGGCCTTTTCAATGCCCGTAGGCCTTGTGCGCGTCGAGAACGGCCAGGTGCACCCGAGCCTTGACCCCATCATAAATTCGCACCAGCTTTACATCGGCAGCAATCTAGGCGTGGCCGTTCGCCGCGACGGCGCCGGCATGTGGATCGAACTAAGCCAGGCCCAGCTACAGGCCCAAGCGCAGATAGCCCAGGCCCAAATGGCCATCGGTTCGATCGAGGCCGCGCGCGCCCGCGCCATGGCCCAGCAGCCGCCGGCCACGCAGCGTATGGACGGCCTGGAAAAACAATTTCAGACGGTCCTATCCGAACTGGACGAAATCAGACTCCGCATGCCCGGCAGCAAGGAAGAAATTGCGGACATGCGCCAACAGATCGACCTGGCGAGGGAATCAGCCATGCGAATTTCCGAAGAGGCGATGAACACTAACTCTATGCTGCAATACGAGGCCGAGAGGCGTATAACGCAGATGGAAGAGGAGTACAGGCGCAAAGCCTTACGCATGGACACGGTAGCGAAGGCCGGCGCCGTCTGCCAGGCCGATGGCCCGATATTCGGATACGACGGGAAAACCCCGCTCGTGTGCGAGGCCGGCACCTGGCGCCGTTTCAAAACCAGGAAGTAGGACGAACCCACAATGGCCAAATTAACCGCCCGCCTTTATGACGTGTTCGTAGAGATTCGCACCGCGCGGAAACATGAAGACGTGGACGCCGGCAAGCCTGTATTGCAAAAGGTTTCAGTGGTAGCCCACAGCCAGGAACAAGCGATGGAAGGCGCCGACACCCTTCTACGATCGCCAGGTTACTGGAAACTGCACTATCCCAACCTCATCGACCAGGACATACAAATCCGCGTTGGTGGCGTGAAGTGGTGCAGTCAGGACGATGGCCCGCGCGTGGACGGCATCCACGAGGCAGTGTTGAAACCGTAAGACGACAGAGAGGAATAGACCCATGCTGACAGAGCCCAACCAAAACCCCGCGCCCGCGTTCGCCGCACTGGAGTGGAACGGTAGGAAGTGCGCGAACTCGGATTGCAAGCTAGATCACCTAATTGGCGCAAACCCGGCAACGGAGGAAGCCTTGGGAGAAGTGGCCGGCCCGGATGGCCTGGAATTGTACGCCGCCTTTTTTCGTGGTAGGCAGATCGGCCAGTACACCAGCAGCGTGGCCGCGATGGCCGCGATTAACAAGATGTACGAACGCCACCAGACCGAGCAAGCGAAAATCGTCTACGGCGCGCCCGGAATGGACCCCGACCTAGCCGCCGGCCTCAACCAAGCCATGCTCATGGTGAAAGGCATGATGGGCGGCAACGGCCCGCAGCCCATCGGCCTGGCGATTGGCCGACCAGGTGAACCGCCGCAACTCGCGCAACTGTTCGAGCCGCCGCCGGCGTCAATGAGCGTGCCGGATCTCACCATCGAATCAGAGAACGGCCAGCTAGTGGACGACAATGCGACCATTTCGCCAGTGGCCGCAGAGGCCGCATGCCGCGCCGATCGTGCGTTGCTCGTGGTGCACGCCAAGAATGGTTCGTTTCTTGGCCGCAACCTTGGATTTGAAGGCAACGGAATCAACTTCCGGCCTATTGCCAAAATCTCCAGCGCGATCGACGCCGAATTTATCCCGCCGGCAGACGCGCCGCCGGCAGAGTGACCAGGCCGCGCCATGCCCACCAGCCAGCTACTAGGCCAGGAGGATTGCCCCAGGTGCGGTAATCGCGTCCTGGCCGTTTCCCGTTTCACGCACTACAAACAACCGGACGGCCCTTACTTCGTGCTGTGGGAGATCGCGCACGAGAAGGCAAACAAGATGTGCAGGCGGATGCGGCCATGCAAGATATGGACCACGGCGCCCAGCCTCACCACGGCAGGCCAGGCCCGGACCTTCGCCGAACACGCGCCGGCGCCCAAGTCAAAATTCCTGGCCGAACTGAAACGCACGCTACGAACCCCCACCGTGGCCGAGCGTCGATCGAAGAGCCGCCGGCCATGAAATACGACAAAGACGGAAACGTAAAATGCCGCGTGTGCGGATGCACCGATCGGGAGCCCTGTAACCCGCCGTGCGCCTGGTTCCGAGGTAGCGACCTCTGCACAACGTGCGCGGAGGCGTTGAAGCACTTCGGCGCCTGGCGCGCGATTCTTAAAGCCTGGCGCGAAGTCTCGCACCATGCAAACCTGGCCGCGCTCACGCGCGAGGCCGAACGCTTAGAGGCCATCACAACAGCGACCAAGAACAACGAACAGACCGCGCAACGCGCCGCCGCCCGGCGCCGTTCCAAGACCAATTGATTTCGCAACGCCCTGGCCTGGCGATCGCCGGCGCGTGTTTTCAATAACGCCCCTGCAGGAAACCAGGCCCCCCATTTTGAAACAGCAAGGAAAACCGAAATGCAGACCCCGACCACAGCCATACAAGCCCTGAAGATTTCCCGCCAGGAAGCCCAGCGCGCCGCCGCCATGAGCCCAGCGCGCCGGCCTTCGCTCAATGAAGCGATCCAACACCTGAACGATGCCATACGCGACGAGGAAGAGGACCCGGCGCCCACGAGGAACGGCGCGGCCACGGCGCCGAAGCCTGGCCAGGCGCGCCACAAGTGCGGCGCGATCGACTGCCAGGAGATGATAGCCCCCGAGCTTGCCTTTTGCCGGCGTTGCTGGTTTGCGTTGCCGATCGAAAATCAGCGCGACATACGCCAGGCCTACGATCGTTGGTGTGAAGATGCCAGCGAAGAGAATCGAACCGCGCACCTGGCCGCGATGCGCGCGGCCATGATTCGCTTGCGCGAGAACCCGCCGCGCGATCGGAGGCGCCGCTAATGGGGAAGGCGAAGTATCTACCCGACCTGGCGCGCGTGGTGGAAGCCGTCGAATTCGACGTGGAGCCGATCGCCGCCGGCCACCGCCTGGCCGAACGCCGGCGTATGTTTGTTTATCAGCAAGGCCCGCACCGGAAAACGAGCCTCTATCGCCCCATGCAATTGCAGTGTGGCTATTCGATGAGCGTTCGAGCTATCCAGGTTTCCATCGGTTCATCCGCGCTACTGGAAGACGCGCGCGAGTTCATCGAGCACACCACCATAAAATTACTGATACAACAGCGCTTCGAGTACATCAGCCCACTTATGTGCATGGCATCGACAGAAACGCCATGGTGTCCAATTTGGACGTGCGAACATTGCGGCGCCGTGTTCGTGCAACAGGCCGCATGCCCCGGATGCGGTTCACGATCGTTGAAAGCCGACCTGGCCGCGATCGCCGGCGATGCGCGCTTGGGTTACACGCTAGAGGCCACGTTCCACCCGCGCCTGGCGCCAGAAATTTTGGACGGCGCGGCCTTCGAGGCGATCCTAGAAACCGAGTACCCCGCCGGCCTGGCGCGCCAGGCCCTCACGGTCCTGGTAGCGCTCAAAGGAAACCAGAAAATTCTATTTCAGTGAGGCGCCGCGGATTAAGGTAAACACCCTATGAAACGCCGAGGCCCGTACCTGAAGACCGATACTCACTGGCCACCAGCGCCGCGCGATCGGGAGGTAAACCGGAACGCGGAGGAAAACACCACAGTAGCGCTATGCGGCAAGCGTGTGGACAGTTCACGCATTCGGATATTCAAAAGCCTCGTAACGTGCGCCGCGTGCCGGAAACTACGCAAAGGCGACTAGGGCGAATTCCCGATAGGCCGGCGTGAGATTGTATTGCACAATACAATCATGCCCACAACAGCCACAACAGCCACCGACCCGACACGCCAGCAGTACAACAATCTCCAGCGCGCCTTCGATCTATTCAACGCCGAACTATTCGGCGGAACCTTGCGCCCCGTGCTCATCACCCTGCAACGCAAGGCCGGCAGCAACGGCTATTTCTGGAGCGATCAATTTAAGCGCAGAGGCGCCGCCGAAGGCCCGGCCAGCTTGGATGAAATCGCCCTCAACCCGGACGAGTTCCACCGCACGGATGAAGAGATCCTATCGACCCTGGCGCATGAGATGGCCCACTTGTGGCAGCAGCAGCACGGCAAGCCAGGCCGAGGCCGCTACCACAACCGCCAATGGGCGGAAAAAATGCGCGAGATCGGGTTGCAGCCGACCGACACCGGCGCGCCAGGTGGCAAAGAAACAGGCGACCACATGACGCACCTAATTGTGGCCGGCGGATTGTTCGCCGGCGTTTGCGCCAGGTTGCTCGAATCCGGCCAGGCGATCGACTGGCAGGCCGACACCTTGCCGGCGTTGCCAGGCACGCGCACCACCACCCGCACCGCTGGACAGCAAGGAAGCGAAGACGACGACGAAGAGGCCCAGGCGCCGGCGAAGAAGCAGACGCGCGCAAAATTCACGTGCCCGTTGTGTTCGCTCAACGCATGGGCGAAGCCCGATGCAAACCTGGCGTGCGCGGACTGTTCCGACGTGGACGCCGGCGAACTGGTTATAATGGCCGCACTATAGGTCTGCCAAAAGGCCCTGGACGCATCCACGCTTTACCAGGCCGCTGAAGCAGGAGAATGAACGAATGGCCGGCGCCACACAGGCAACGCCGGCCATTTCGTTTTCCAGCGGCCTATACTGGCAGAATGCAGCAGCCTGGCGCGCTTCCCTTCCTGGACGATCGCCCGAGCTTCGGCCACCTGGCCATGGGCGCCGGCGCGCGCTTCCTATCGCCGCCCGCAGCCGCCGCCGTTGCGCTGTTCTATCTGCTCTACCAGGCCGGCGAACCGGAGCCCTTGCCCAAACAAGATCGGCGACCTGGCCGAGTTCGCCGCCGGCTACCTTGGCGCGGCCAGCCTGCAGCGCCACCCACGAATAACCAGCCATTCCCAGGCCGCGCGATCGCAACCCCTTTGCATGCCGCCGGCGCCGCCGGCGTTACCACCATTTCCCACCAGGTGGCCACCGGCGCCGAAACAGGGCAAACCCTCGCGCGCGCGTAGGGCGCCGTCAATTTTAATTGACCGTTGCAACACGGATACGCCGGCGTTTCCGGCCAGGCGCGCTAGCCTTTGGAGCTACCGCGCGCCGCCCACGATCGCGATTCCCACGCCAGGCGCCGGCCAGGCCGCGCGATCGCCCCCACGCCAGGCAATGACGGCCCAACCTGGCCGCGATCGCCGCAGAGACTCGATTGTATTGTGCAATACAAAAGGCCTGGCGATCGCCGCCAGGCCTCAAGCAAGGAAGTTTGGTTGCGGGGGTGGGATTTGAACGCCACGGCCTCCGGGTTATGAGCCCGGCGCGCTACCAGACTGCGCCACCCCGCACAACGACGATATCACTAGCCGGAATCGGAGACGAGCAGGAACAGCCCGACCGCAGCCGCCGCGCCGGCAGCATAGAGCAAAGTCGGTTCGGGAGTCTCGCCACCGATCGCGGAACTGAACCAGCCCTCTACCCGATCGCCGATCGCGTCGAAGTCGAACCAGGACCCGGCGCCGTTGCCGGCAACGTCCGAACCAGGCCCGCCACCAGGTGGTGAAGGAACGCCGGCGTAGGCCACCGCCGTTTTAGTCTCGGGAGTGACGCCCAACCATTCGGCCACCTTGCGCGCGTAATTGGCCGGATCGTTGTTATCAGACGCCGGCGCGTAGCCCGCATCACGCCCGGCTTGCCGGCGAAGAATTCGTATAGCGGGAGGTCGCGGCCCGCGTTCACGTGGATCTGCTTTTCCAGCGCGGCCCACCCATCGCCCTCAGTGCAGAACTTGACGAACCGCCCGGCCTTGCCCGTTTGGCAGTAGCGAGACGGCGCCCACGTCAGGTTGCCAGGGTTCAGATTGTTGCGCGCCGGCGTGCCGGCGATCGGCCAGCCCTCCATGCGCCCGATCGCTTCGGCGAAGGCCGAGGCGCCCAGCCCTTCCAGGCCCATGTCGTGAGTGATCGAGGGAGGAGGCGCCGGCAAACTTAGCGGAGTCATCAAGGCCGCAGTCAGCGCGTAGGCCATCACTTCGCCCCCGAACGCAAGATGCGTTTTTCCATCACCAACGGACACTCGAAATGTGGCCTATCAACCGGACTTTTCCAGCGGCCACCCCAGCGCAGGCCGAGGCCTTCGCCCAGCTCGCCCAGCCTGAACCATTCAGGATGTTCTGGCGCCCAATTTTTGAGCTTCATCAGTGGCCGTGGTGCTACGTCGATCGCCAGGCCGTGCAAGTGGAGCGAGTCTTTACGCTTCGATGCTCCGATGCGCAAATGCTCCGCTTGCTCCTCAGCCGTGCGCAACGTATCGACCACCACCAAATCGAATCCCGCAGCCTTAGCCGCAGCCAGCAGAGCTTCGGCCATAGGCCTGAATTCGGCGTGCAGATCGGCCAGGCGCTTACTCACGAGCCGCCACCATCCGCCGGCGCGGCCGAGGAATTGCGCCCCTGCAATTGAGGCATGATCGCACCAAGCGCATTGGTGCCCACCAGCAGCCATACGGCGTAGTTTGCCGGCAACCACGCCACGTGTAGCAACTGATCGCCGGCGCCCGCGATCGCGGCCACCAGCGTGAGGACCTGGCCGACGATCGACGCGCGCCCGCCCTTGCGCTTGCCGGTAAGCAGCGAAGGCAGCAGGGACGACGCTATCGAGGTTCCCGCCAGGATCACAACGCCCACCGCCGGCGTGATCTGGCCGGCCTGCACCATCGTGGCGATCACAGCCGCCACACTCGCAATTCCCGCTTGCGCGCCCTTTGTCATTGCTTCCCCTCTTTTCTGAGTTCGCGCACGTCCTGGCGCAAATCGTCTACCTTTTGCTCTACCACCGCCAACCGTTCGCCGATGTTCCGCTGTAGCTGATCGGTCAACACGCGCACGGCCTGTTCCTGCGAAGGCGCCGGCGCTTGCATGATTCGATCGCCCATCAGCGCGGCGCCAGCAGCCAGAGCCGCCGCTAGGAGATTGCCGAAGATGAGCACAGGCACACGAATGGTGATCGTGGCCCCGGCGCGGCCCTCCGATCGCGGCATCAGCGTTTCGTGCGCCCCGTATGTGTGTTCAGTAGGCATAGTCCGCTTTGGAACGTTCCGGCGCGCCGCGCAATCCGCCAAGCGCATGGCCCGGCATGCCTGGCACGCCGCGCCCGACGTTGGCGCCCAGCGCGCCACCCGTCGCAGTTTGGAAATTCAAATCTGTTGTTACCGTGTTTTCAAACGGCGCGATGATCGTAACCGAAACAATCGTGAAGGCCTCCGCGATCGGAGCCGCCAGCACCGCCATACACAAGAACAGAACCACCGCCAGGCGAAATCTCGAAACCTTTTGCATGTTGCCCCCTCTCCTACAATTCTAGGAACTTCCTAAGAAACCCGGATGCACAATTGGCCGTGCTGCGCCGTTGTGCTGGCTGTGTTCGGAACGGTTATCACGATGAACGTGTGACCGTCAAAGGTGAACGTGGTATCAGCCGTAAGCGTATTCTGGACGATCCAGAGCGCATCCCAAGCCATGCCCACAACCTTGGCCTCATTGGTGAATGCCGCAGTGTCGTAGGCAATCCAAGCGTCAGAGATGAACCAGCTATCATCCATGAACCGCCGCCCACCATTGGAAGACGACAGAGAACTACTGATCTGAGCCGAAAACGGTAACACGAAACGCACGGCGCCCTGGCTGTTGTTGTTTACGTTGGTCCCTTCGATCGAGCCCGTGTTGTTCAACTGGTAGACGTTGCCATGAGACGCCGAAACCGAACAGCCGATATAGCTTGGACAGGTGCGCCATGTGGAACGCGCCGTGCCGCTTCCGTCTGCATCGCCATCGCTGATTCCCCATACTGTCGAGTTCGTGACGAAAGGCACATTCCAAGTCGGAACGAATGGCACGCCGGCAGCAGCGAACCGCCGGGAAACGGTCCCGTTAGTCCCGTTCTCATAAATGAAAAACTGGTACTGATTGGCCACGATACGCCACACGCGCGCCGCCGCAGGCAGCAAGAAAAAATCGCCCGTCATGGACGAAGTGCCGGCGCCGTTCCTGGTTTGATTCGGAAGCAGGAGCCGGCGCCCGGATCGTAAAGGCGAATTCGCATCGTGTAGCCTTGCGGCGTGGTGGCCGATTGCAAAACCACGTCGCCCGTGCCAGTGCCACTTACCGCAGTCCAACCCACGCCCGTGAGCACTGGTTCGATGAGTTGCACCGCTTCGGTGCGAGTGCCAGTAATTTGCGTTACCGTCGTGTTCGCACGGGAGCCCGTGGCGTATTCGATGGCGAAGGCCTGGCCGCACAAACACAGCAGCAAGGAAAGAACAGCGAGAAAACGAAACAGCGATTTATCGAGCATGGGAAACCCTTTCAGTATTGAGCTACGCAAACCACCGAAACATCCTGGCCGGCAATCGCCGATCCAATCTGCAATATGTCGATGGTAAGAACGTCGTTTTCCACCAGGCCAGGCGAATCGAAATTGGTAGTGGACGCAGGCCCGACACTACCCGCCGGCAGAGTGAGCGGAGAGCCGCCCGGAAAGATGTTAGTGGCGCCGTTTTTCATGATACGCACCGTCAGATCGGCGCCCGTTGGTGCAGTCTTGGCCGCAATGTAGCACTTGGACAAAGTGACGCCTTGGGTAACGATCACCTTGTTTGTGACATTAGGCAGGACCGCGCACGGCGCGAAGACGCACACCCCAAAGGTGTATTTTTGTTCGGCGCCCGATGGCCCCGTGCCCAAGAAGCGATCGCCAGCAAAAAACACATTGCCGATCGGCCAGATGCCACCGGAATAGTTCACCGTCATGGGGAACGCCGCATTAACAGCCACGGCCCGGATGCGCACGTATGGCCACACGCCGTTCGCCCGTTCGATCGCGAAGGCGCCAGGCAGAGAGGCCGAGTAAAACGCCGACGTCACATCGCGCGAGATCGGAAAATACGTGACGTTATCGAACGAGGCCTCTACCCGCACCGTGAAGCTAGGACACATCGGCCACCGCCGTGGGGAAGTAGACCTGGAACAAGTGAAGGCCTTGGCCGATGTTTTGAATCGGCGCCGATGCTTGCGTGGTGGTGATGCCGCTAAAGACCTGGCGGAATACCACGCTTTGTTGCGCAGGCGCCGCCAGCGCGATGAGAAACAGACAGAGGCCGCGGATTTTGTTTTTCATGGGAATCACAGCACGAAGCGATCGAGCGTTTCAAACAGCACGGGAACGACTGGCAGCACGTGGCCGGAATAGTGCACCGTCATGGGCGCCGATGCCGGCGTGGCAAGCACCGATCGCACGCGCACGTATGGGAACACGCCATAGGCCTTTTGGATGAAGTACACAACGCCGCCCAGCAACTTCGCTTCGATCACGTCAGGCGAGATCGGGAAGTACACCGAGTTATCGTAAGAGGCCTCTATGCGAACTTGAATCGGGTTCACATCGGCCACCGCCGCCGGAAAGATCACCACGAATACGTGCATGCACTGGCCGATGTTGCGCACCGGAGCCGACACCGCCGGCGCGGTAACACCATTGAGCAAGGAAGGCGCGAAGATCGCCTGGTTTTTCGATCCAGCCTGGCCATAGAGGCCAACAGCCAACAGTGCGGCGATCGCCGCGACTCGCAGACACGTGAACATGAGGCCCCCTTATTGTTTCGGCCAGAAATAGCCGGAGAAAGCGCAATAGATGTTCGTGCCCGGACCTGGCGCGAAGCCGCCGGCCACGTCCACTGTGTATTCCACCAATTGCGTGCTACTGACGAGAATGCCGCCGCCCAAGACCTCGCGACCGTTCTGAACGTCGCCAAACGTCACCAGGATGGAATCGTAGTTTTTCACAAACTGGCCATCGCGCCGGATGCGCCAAATCAGATCGCCCGAGCCCTCAAAGAAGCCAGGCCCCGTATAGACGTTGGTGATTTTTGATCGTGCCATCCCAGCCGAACGGCACGGAACAGGCACCAATTGATCGGTGGAGCCCGCCGCCGGCATCGAGATACGCCCACGTAATCGAATGGCTGAGAGCCAGGAGGCGCAACCTCCCACGGTGGATATGCGGCCCGGCACAGCGTGTTCACTGTCACGTTGCCGCCAGGCCCGCCAGGCAGGCCCGGCAGAGTGAGCGAATCGAAGGCGCCCGGAGGCTTCACCGGAAACACGCCGCTTTGCCGGCGCCACAGATCACAAGCCGAGAGAATCGCCGTATACATCAGCAATCGACCTTTCCGCCACGAGGCACCGCGAAGACCAGACAGACCTGCGCATAGTTGGCCAGCGCAGATAGATTTGTCATTTGGACGGTGATAAGGCCCGTTCCGGTAATCATCGCCGGCGCGGGAACGATGAACGGCAATTGGCGCGGGTTGCGCGAGTTGCCCGCCGTTGTCCGCTCATTGGAGTAAGCGGAGAAAAATTCCTTCTGTAGCCCTTTGTCCCACACCTGGAATCGGAACCCTTCCACCTGTTCCGAAAACGTCGTAATCATGGTGAGGAACGAGCCCGGCGTTACGGTTACTTGATCCTCGAAAGAGGACCGCGACGGCAAGGACACATTGGCCGTATCGGGAAACACGCGCGCGAACCAGTTGAACTTGTCTTGATCCACGAACGTAAATAGCGGCCTGACCAGGTTGTACTTACTCATATCCTGGCCAGGCACGCCCGGCCAATGCCCACGGCGCCCGCCGCCGTAGATCGCCAGAGACTTCAATAGCTCCATGGACATATTGGCCCCTTACTGTTTCGGCGCGCGGCGCGGCGGGTAGACCTTCGCACCACTGAACGCCAGTTGGATCGTGTTGTTTGCGTTGCTCACATCCTCAAGATCGAAGCCGATCGAGCCGCCCTTGGGAATGAAGATATGAGGCACAACGATGAACGGCAAAGAGCCATCGCCGAAGATGAGCGAATCGCGCACGCGATCGTTGGTCCCACCCTCGCCCGAGCTTGAATAATACTGTCCCTCGTTGTTGAATAGGCGGATGCGAAAGCCGCCCGTGGCCGTGCGCGTGTTGAGCTTGATTCGGAAATCGGCGTCACCGTTGGTTACGATGCGCTGATTCAGCAACACCTGGAGCGCGGTAAGCGTGACCTGGTAAATGTAGGTGAAAAACCTTTCTTCGCCAGGTTCAAACCCCGTGCCTTCGCAGATCGGGCAGGCCTGCAATTGTTGCGCCCGGTTCTCTACGACGCGCGCGCCGTTGCAATACGTGCAAGGGTATTCAACCATGTTGGTTTCTCCTAATCGGAAGTCATCAGAGCCAGGACAGGAGGCCGGCGCCGTAGCGCCGGCCAGGCCCGCCCATCGAGTTCGTTACTGGACCTCGCGATAGAGAATTCCGTCGAGCACGCAACGGATGTTCAGACCCGTCGAGTCCGCATCGTTGGACGTGGTGAACGTCGTACCGCGCAGACGCACCTGGAAATTCTGGCCTTGCAGAATGTGGATGCCGCGATCAACGCCCCACAGGTTCACCGCGTTCGGATCGGCCACACCGTTGGTGTAGGCCGATTCATCGGACTTGGTGGACGTGCCATAGATGCCGGCGCCGCTGGGGTACAGATCCACGTGGCCTTCGGCGTAAATCTTGTCGCCGATCTCGGAATTCCACATAGAAGTTGTCATTGAGGCGCGCAATGTCGGTCAACTTGTTGCGCGCCGAACAGGAACCGCAACGCGGTTACGAAAAAGTGCTTCGGATCGGGAAGCCGCCCCGCCTGTTTCAGGTTCGTGTCCAATTTGGACTTGGTGGCCGAAAGAGGCGTGGTGAAAAACAGGAAATCGGTTCCCGTGGCCGTGTTGCTTGCGACCGTCAGACGGTCATAGAACATCCACGGCTGAACGTCCGTCCAATCCGGCATGATCGGATTGGCCAGCGCCACGGTGGCCATGAGGCGCCCGCTTGCGCTGTCGAGCTTCACCGGCGCCCGCTTGACGGGACGCCGGTTCATGCCCTTCGTGGCCATGTCGGCAATCACGCCGGCAAAGTCGCGACCGCCCGTAACGGGCATCAGATGATTGAGATTACGCATTGTCTTTGTCTCCTCTGTTTTGAAAAAGTGAGTAGCGGGAAACGCCGCTCACCCCTTGAGCAGGCGCGGAAGGCCGCGACCGCACAAAGTCAGTGACAGCAGACGGCAAAGCCATCTGCGCACTGGTAGCGCCGCGACCATCCGCCGGCGCCAGGGGAACAAAGAACGTGGTGGGAGCAAGGAAGCCCATACCACTATCGCCGCGCACCATCCCCGAGAGTTGCGCGTACTGGCCGAGAGGCGTGTAATCCTGCACCAGGCGCAGGACCAGGCCAACGATTCCGCCCAGCGTCACCATGGCGCCGGCTTGCGGATTCTTGAGCCCACGGCCCACCAGCATGCCCAGCGCAACCGCCGCCAGGCCTACGGCGCCGTAGCCCATGATCCCCGTGTTTTTCTCGCCCAGCGCGAACTGCACGAGCATGCGCGCACCGACCGCGCCGCCGATCACCCACAAGGAGCTAACCAGCATCGTGGAAACGGAGCCCGACCGCATGCCAGGGTTGCGCCGATAGGAGCGCCGCCGGCGATGCGTCACCGAATGCGAACGACGCCGCCGCGTGCCCGGATTCGACCTTACAGGAGCCAAGGCGCGCGTCTGTGCACGCCGGCGTTGAGTGCGCTTGCGGCGAGTGCCGCCGGCGCGCCGTCTCGATTTCTTTGCCGCCATTTTTTTCTTTCCCTTCCGTGTGCCCGGATTGCCGGCGATCGCGGCCAGGCCGAGCGAGATGATTTCGCCACTGTTCTTACGAATCGGGACCGTGGCCGCTACCCGCTTCGTTCTCTTGCCCCTTGCCGCATGGCCGGCAGAGCGTTTCCGCTTCAGAGCCGCCTTTTGCGCCTTGGTGCCAAAGTGTTTGATCTGCTTCGGCGTCAACTTCCGGCGCCGCCGCTGGCCCGGATTGGTTAGAATCCGCGTTGCCTTTTTCACTACCGCCATGAGGCCCCCTTACTGCCACACCGGCCACTTACTTCGTGATCGAGTGAGGCTTTAGAATCGTCACGCGCAACTGAGCGCCCGCCGCGCCCGAACTCATCGTGGTGGTTTTGGTCAACACCACATTTGTGGCGTCTTTCGATGTCACGATCCACGACGAAATCGCGCCGCCGCCACCAGCGGTTCGAGAACCGCCGTTTCCGGCGTAACGCCCAGGCCGTGCGGAATCGTTGCCGTGGTATCGGCATCCGCCGTTGCCTCAACATCGACAACGCGCGAGTTGGCGCCCGCGCGAATAACTGTCAGGTTCACTGCCATGTCTGTTTCCTCCTCTCTTCAAAAGTGGAGGCCGGCCAGGCCGGCCCCGTCTGGTTTACTTCCCGGCCAGCACCGCTTGAACGGCCTGGACAACACCGCGCACGCCTAACAGGTGGTTTACCCACCCGAACACGTCGCCCGGATTCAGCATCCGTGCACCTGGCGGAAGCCGGCCAAATTCCCATCGCCCAACGTCGAGAGCATGAGCCCCGCGTTATGGCCTTTCAACGACGTGCCACCCGCCGCAAATTCCATGTAGATTTGCATGGGCATATCTTCCGGCGCGTCCGATGGCACATCGGATAATTCGATCTCTTCACTGGCCGCAGGTTGCCCCACGGGAACGCGCGGCGTGGTGAGCACGTAGGCGCGTTCGATCGGGAAATTGAGCCCGGCCAGGCGCGCCGACAATGCGGCGAACTGAGCGCGGGTTAAATTCTGAGAAGGCGAGTAGCCTTGCAGGTAGAGAAAGCGTTCCATCGTTTCGACTCCTTAGCGGTTATAGGATTAGATCGAGCGCACGTTGCCGGCGCCCGTTCTTAACAACAGTGCGAACACGCACCGCTGAAACTTTCACAGTCTTGCCCGTGGCGAGCTTGCGCACAGCGGGATTAGAGCGCGCAGCCTTCGGACGCGCGGCCTTGTAGCCGGCCAGAAACCAGCGCTTGATATTCTGCCAGCGCTTCCCCTTCGCTTGGCCCATTTCGAGGCCTTCGCCTTGCAGCACGCGGCGCCAAGCCATCAGCGGATCGGGGTAGGCGTCACGTTCCGAGGCCTTCGCCCCGCGCTGTTTCCAGTAAGTGGCGTTTCCCGCCGGCGCCTTGCTCCCAGGATTGCCGCGCGGCGTGCGTTCAACTTCGGTATGCCAGCCATCATAAAAATCTTCTTCAGCTTTGCCGCGCGAAAATACGTCAAGATGCCCGGGACGTTTCTGCCACGCATCTTTCCAGCTTCCAAACTTTCCCGAGCGGTGGCCAGCCGGCCTTTTTTCTTCCAGGTTGCTTTAGTGACTGTGGCCATTAAAATGGAACCTCGCTAACTCGCGATTGCGTGCGCCCCGAGGCGCGGCGCCGCGACCATATCTCGCGGTTGTACTCGCTTCGTTTGTGGCCTGGCGTGTCTCGAATCATTTGCACGGCCTGATCGACCGGCATAACCGAGCCCGCTTGAGGACACGGAGACATGAGCGCGCCCGACTTGCGATCGCGCCGGCAAATGCTCGATACAGCCGCCACCCACTGGTTAAGAGTTTGGGCGCCACGGCCGGCGGATTCGATTGGACAGTGCGGCGCCCGAGGCCCAAGGCCTTCAGTAACTCCGCATGCCGCGCGTTACACGATCGGCAGGCCCACGCCATGTTCGAGGGATCGTTGTTTTCCTCGTGGCCATCCAGGTGGTGCACCGTGAGGCCTTCGGTTTCGACGCAATACACGCAGCATTTCGCCTTGGCCGGCCAGCGCCTCGTCAGCCACGGCGTTGGCGCGATAGCGTAGCGCGCGATCGCTTACCTCAGCCTGCCCGCCAGGGTTCATGCAAGGAAAACAGCGCTTCACCATAACGGCCAATCAGACGCCGCAATCGCCGGCAGCGCGCGCCGATCGAGCGCTACCACGTTCATGCCGCCCGCCGACGAAGCGCCCGCCGCGTGGATGTCATAGGAATCGAATCCACGATACACGCGCAGCCATTTCCAGCCCTGGCCGGCCGTGCGATTGAGTACCTAGATTGCAGCATCAGCGGCCATCAATGGATAACCCTTGCATCGTCAATCGTATACGCCGCCCCAAATCGAGAGCAG
>JADJRB010000014.1 GCA_016712445.1 Acidobacteriota bacterium
GATCCGGCCCGGGTCACGGCCAAGCAACTGCCGCCAAACGCGAACCGCTGCTGATGAAACCCGGCGCACGACGGATACCCTCGGCCGCCGCCCCACGCCGGCGAGCGCCAGTTTTCCACCCGCCGCCGCCTACCGCCGTCGTCGCACAGGCGGCGAGCGGATGATGCCTGACATTCTGCCGTAGCAGACGACCAACCGGTGAGTTCGATAAACCCGCCCGCGATATCAGCGAACTTGCCGACGTCAACCGTGCGAAACCGCCCCGTTGCCAAGGTGAGCGTGACGACGGCGCCCACCGGGTCTTTCTTGTCGGGCGTGCATGCCGTGTTTGGCGAGCCAACAATGCGCCACTGTTGAGCACCGAACGCCAGCGCCGGAAACGGCCGATTGACCTGAGCGGTCTGGCGACGTGCTCGGCGAGATAGCCGATGATAGTTGCCTGTCCGCCGCCTGCCTCAACCAATCTATCCACGTCGCTGGTAGGAACGCCGACGCAACGCTAAGGGTGACCGTGCCCGTAGCCGCAGAAAATGACTAGCGCCACAAGGAACTCATGCCCCGGCTCGTACGTCGCTGGCGGCGAAAACGGCAGATCGGAGAACACCCGCAGTGTGTCCGGTGCGGGTCAACGCACGCGGCGGGTGAGCGGCATGGAACAGGTACCAGCACGTCGAAACTCTGCGTGTACGTGAGTTCGAGCACATCCGCCTCCGAATACGGAGACGCCACCTCGTAGGCCGCGCTGCCCCGAAACAATCTGCGCCTCATCCTTGTAGAACCGGAAATATCGCTCCGGCCTCGATCATATATGCCTGCGTGGTCGAGAAGCGGAACGGGATCAGACGCGATCGCCGGCGTGAACCTTCGTCGACGCAATGAACCGCGTGCCAGGCCGCTTGCTCAATCCGCCTTCCTTGCGGACGAACATGTTTTCCAGCAGGTAGCATCCGTTTTCTCGCGCCGTCAGGCCAACGCGGGCGGCAAGCAGGGCTAATCTCCCCCGCTGTGAACGAGTTGCGCAGGATGTTAGCGCGCGCCATTGGCTACACCCACGATTCAGGGGCGAACTGATTGACCCACGATCCGACTTGCTGCGCTTGCGGCGTGCCTCCGCTCCGTCCACCGCGGCGGCATCAACCAGCGCCTGCCGGTAAAGCTGATGCATCGCCTGCATGGCGGTATCCGATCCAGTGATGCGGCGGGCGTTCGTCCACGCCATCGCAGCCCGACGACGGCGGCGAGCAGGCCGCTCATCTGAATGTCTTCGCCATCTCCCGATCGGTTGGCGGATGGCGAGACGGCAAGGTTTCGCGTGTACAACACGTCGAGCGGCGCCGGCGCATTGGTCATCAGCCGCCGGCCGCGCCGTGTCCATGGGTCGCTGCTCGATCAGCCCGCGCACCCGCAAGCAATCGCCGGGGAGGATGAACTGCCGGGCGTAGTCTCTCGGCGCGCTGACTTCTGCCGCCAGTGTCGCCGTTGCCGTCGCGTCGTTCCACACGTCAAGCTCCAAGAACGGCTTCCATCGTGGCGCGGAACGTCGCGCGGGCACAAACGGCGGCGGTCGATTGTTCCTCGAAAGAACTAATCGGCCGCTCGCCGAGCGCCTCAATCCCGATGTTGACGATATCAATCGGTGTCACCGGGATTTTCCCCTTACGCGAAGATGACGTGGCCGCCAGGCGCGCCGCCGCCGGGATGTATCCATTGCCGGGTGCGCCGGCGACAGTGGCGTTGACCACCATATCCGCCGACAGAATCCATCGCCACGTTTAGCGGGATGAACACTGTCGCGGCTGCGGAAACGTCCAGGTCCTCCGCAAACGCGGTCGCCAGCGCGTTGACGGCGGTCGCGTTGTCGCTCTTCGTGTGGGCCTCGTACCCGATATCGAGCACGCGGCTTGAACCGAACGCCGAGCACGCCACCACCATGCCGATGACGGTATGCTTGCCGGCCGGCATCTTGACGAGCCCTTGTGTCGATGTGGCGTCGCCAGCCGCAGCGCCTTGAGTGAAGTCGAACGGCTGGACCTTTAGGTCCATCTGACGCTGAGTGCGGGTCAAAGCCGTGGTGAGCGTGCCCTCCTGCGTCTTCAGGATGGTGGATCGCTCGGTTGTAACTCCCATCTTGGTAGCCCTTTCCTATCGGCCGTGGCTTACGCCTCGGAGCATTTGACCTCGGCGATCATCTTCTCTTCGGCACGACCGCCCCGAACTGAGCGTGCGCGTGCGCCTGCCACGGCAGGCCTTCCCAATCCTTGCGCTGGGAAGGTCAGTCGTCAGCTCACGGGTAACGCCGACGCGCGCCCATTGGCATCCACACGGGGCACCGTCGGTAGGAGTTTCCGTCCACCGGTAATGCCTGATAATTGTGGAAGTCGATGTTCAGGTAATTCAACCGGCCGGTGCGCTCGAACTGCCCGAGCAAACTGTCGCGGTCGGTCACCTTGTCATCGTTCAGCATGTCTTTTGAGCTGCTTGGCGGTGATCGCCATATGCAAGCCGTTGCCCGGCCCGTCGTCCATGATCGCTTCGTTCTGGACGAACAGAGCAAAGACGGCGTTCAGCTTTGCGCGGTTGAGTCCGGTGGCGGCCGGCGTGCCGCTGTTGACGACATCGACGGCGATGACCTGGCCCGCAGGGAACGTGACATCAGTGTCATCGCCCGGCAGCGTCTTGCCGCGCTTGACGGCGGCGAACATCGCAGCGACGGCAACCGGATCCTTGCGGCGGTTGTACGTCATGGCGATCTGCCGCATCACCGAACTGGTCGGATCGGTCAGCCGCACGGTGTCGGAGAAATACGGCCAGTGCTTCGTGAACTTCCACGAAGCGGTTTGCAACCACCGGCGGGTGAACTGCAGCTCGCTAACGGTGATCGGCTGATAGTCCGAGCCGGGAACAAACGGCAGCGGGTCTTCAAACGGCGCGATTTCGTCGAAGGAAAGGCCCTGCTCTGCGTCGACGTTGAACGGCTCGCAATACTGCCAGATCCGGCTCGTCTCTTGCTGCAGCAGCAGCCGCAGCTTGTCATGGTAAGCAACCTGCACTTGATTTTCAGTAGGTCCGAGTGCCATAGCACACCTCGCGTTGATCCAAACTGCGTCTGTTTGGGTTGCCCGCGAGGCGCGGACCCGGTTAGTGGTAGGCTAGTTTTCCAGACCCGTCTTGAACGGGTTGCCCGGATTATCTCTTAAGCGCGAACCCGCGGATGATGTATCTGCCGGTTCCCGATTTCGTAAACGTCCCGCCGCCGATCGTGCCGGCGAGCGGCATGTCCGCTATCAGCAGGAACAGCCGCATGGTATCGGCCGTCGCCTGCGAGGCCATTGCCCATTTTCCGCCCGTCTCGCCAGTGAAGCCGGGGACTGTTTCCGACGCGGAGAGCGCGCCGAATTGCAGCGCCAGCCGGCCCGGCGCGTCCGTCGTCACAGGGGCATCGGCGATCGAAGTGGCTGCGCCCGGGACGACCGCCGGGCCGATCACTGCCGTCGGATTAGCGTTGCTGAACGCGTGAATAACCGATTGCTGCGTACCGAGCGCCGTGCCACCCGCATTGGTAATTGATACGGTGCCCGTTTCTGTCCCGTCGGCGACCTTGCGATGTATCCATTGCCGAGTGGTGCCGGTCGTGTCCGCATAGAGCAGTTCCCAGCCATCGGGAAACGTGTATGTAGCAGCCGCCTGCGTTGAGTTGTTCATGTGCGCTGTCTGCATCAGCAGCACGTCGCCGGCCTGTGCCCGCGGGAAGCCGGGCGTTATCGCGACATTGCCGGCAACACGGCTGTACGCTCCGCTGCCTTGGTACATTGGCATCGGCGGGATGCCAAGGCCGAAGAAGCGCGGGGAGAAGTACCGCGGGGCAAAATGCCGCAAAGTCACAAGTTCGTTCAGCACGCCCCGATCATCGGGCGGGCGGCGGAAATCAGTGAACACATTGCGGCGCAGCATCGCTATTTCCCGATGAGCTGCAACACGAGGCCAGTATCGCCAGCCTGGTAGTCGCCAGTCGCAACGCCGACGTCGAACTCGTAGACGTCCGGCAGGCCGGTGAAGTGCGTCACCAGCGACCCGGCCGAGCCCATGTCAGCGGCGACGATCTTCTTGACCGTATCCCATGCGCCCGCCACGCCATCATTCGCGGCCGCCTTCAGCCGCTGGCGGAACGTGACGACTGACCCGGACGTAAGCGCCGACACAACCGTCAGCGACAGTGCGCCATCAGCCGGCGAGACGGCGCCGGCGGTGGTGCTCAGCCACGTGTTCTGTGCGGTGACCGCTATGCGGTTTTTGTCGGCCAAGTCTACCTCCTATGCGCCGGCAGCGATCTTGCGCTGGATGGCGGTTTCCCACTGTGCCCGCGCCTGGCGCTGCGCCTCTGGGCCACTCTTGCCTTTGATGCGGCTCTGGAAGTCGCCGTCGGCAATCAGCCTGTCAACCTCGGATGCCGCGCTTGCTGCGCCAGCACCCCCGCCAGGGTCGCGCCGTCCTCCGACGTGTCGCGCCCGATCGCTGCGAACATCTTGCGGAACGTCGGGTCGGCGTCGAAGCCGTCCTGCTTCAGCCAGTCGCGGAACTCATCGCCGCCATACTTCGACACGGCGCGATCAGCCAGAGCAGTGCGGGTGTCGTATTCCGCTCCCCACTCGCGCCGCAACGCCGCCTCGCCCTCTTGCGCGCGCTTTGCCATCTCGGCTTCGTGGTTGCGCATCGCCTCGACGTTGGCCCGATGCAATTCTTCATTCAGCGTCTGCACCGCCGCCGGCGCGAGCCCGAGCTTATGAAAGACGGGAAGCCGCGCCTTGATCAGGTTTTCGTCGTACGGGTAATCGTCCGGCAGATCCTTCGGCTTCTCCAGCTTGTAGCCGTCGGGCGTCTCGGGGCGTCCAAGCGCCGAATAAACCTTGTCGAAAGCGCCAGGAGCATGCGGGTCATCGGGCAGCCGCAACAGCTTATCCTTTGGCGCTCCGAGCAGCTTCTCGGCGTTGATGTACGAGCGCGCGACGTGCGGCAGCGCTTCGGCCGGATCGCCGAGCTTGTCCCAGCCCCTTCGCCGTAGCCGCGAGCTTCAGGTCATCCGGCCACGCCCATGCCTGCGCAGCGGGTGCTGGCGCGTCGGTGGTGACCGGTGGCGGCGGCGCGTCGGTTGTCGCAACTGGTGCGGCCGAAGTAATCTCAGTCAAAGAACTCTCCATCTTTCACGTGGCCGTAGACGATTTGCTGCACTTGATCGTTGTCAAGCGCCATTTGTTCGGTGATCCACAATATCACGCTGCGCTGCCCTTCGCGATATGCACTCTCGTGCGTGTCCCCGGCGCAATAGGTGGACCCGATTGCACGAAAGCGCGCCGCCAGATCAGCCAGCACCACCCACCGGAGCCATCGGCAAATGCGCCCCGGTAGATCGAGGCGCGGCGCCGGAGCCTACCCAGCATAGGTGCTCTCCGCGTCCGCGGCCAACTTGGCAACGGTGGCGCCGGTTATTGCGGTCTGCCCCAGCGCAGCCATCTGCTGCTGCTTGGCCTCGGCCTCGCGCATCGCCTGCACACGCTCACGCGATGCCAGCACCTTGAGCGGCGCCCCGAACGCCTTGGCTAGCTCGCGGATCGTCTCTTCGCTATCGACCACGGCAGCGGCGCGCGGATCGAACTGCGCCACAAGCGCTGCGCCTTCCAGCGTGCGCTGAATGGATTCCGCAACCGCCAACTCCTTGCCCTGTGAGATGACAGAGCGGAACTCAACGTCGTAATCTGCGAATGATCCCTCTTGCGGCGGCTCGATAACGCCCGCGCGGATCAGCAGCCCGAAGAACCGCTTGCCGGCCGGCTCGGCCATCTCTTGCTCGAGCCGCCCCACCGGTGCGCCCATGCGCCGCGCCATCTGCTGCCGGCGCCCGATCCATTCGGTTGCCGTCATGTTCGGCGACTCGGGCGGCTGAAGAAAAGTAGAAATATGCCTCGCGGATCGCGTTGCGCCGATCGTGCTCGTACTCAAGCAGGAACGGCAAGCCTTCCGCCGACGGCCACTTCCGCACCTCGGCATTCGCCGCCGCGACGTTGGTAGAGTAGCTGTGCACCGCGCCTGGCCGGCGCGCTTGGCTCAGTCCGCGGCGAAACATCCCATCGGGCACGTAGACCTCTGGCTCCGCGGTGTACTGTCCGGCCTTGAGGTTGGTGCGGCCCATCGCGTTGACGCGGATCACCTCGTCGAGCACGGTCATTCCAGGCGACCAGCCGTAGGCCGAGCAGCCCGAACGATCCCAACGCGGCACGACAAAGGGGAACTCGATAAACCCGCCCTCGTCAAGCAGATGCTTGGTGTCTTCCTCGATGTAGACGCTGGCCCAGGGCATCCGCGTCCGCGATGCGCCTGGCACCTCCCAGCGCGGGTGCACCGAATGCAGGATCGTCACCTTCTCGCCGGGATACTTTTCCAGCCGCTGCCGCACCGTGGCGATGCGCGATCGCCCCACGTCTCGACCACCTGGCGGACGGTCATCGGGTAGCGCCGCATGCGGGTATCAACTATGCCGTACGCGTTTTCGCCGATGACGATTTCCGACGCCGGCTCGTATTTGCAGATTAGATGTTTGCCGGGGACATCGCTGATGAACATGCATCCATGGCCGAGCCCGGCAGTGGAGCGCAACACCGATTGCCGCGCCGTCGTCCAACCCGAGCGCGGATGATCAATCGCGGCGTTGAGGTTATGCGTCGCGTACGCCGCCCACTCAGCAGCATAGCCGCCCATCTCCATAGCGCGATCGTCACGCGGCACGACTTCGAACGGGTCGCGCCGAAACAGCATCTCATCGAGGCCGGCGACGAGGTTGTCCAGCACCTCACGGCCGGTGTCGTCAACAGTCGGCGACGTCGGCGGACCGTCTGGATTGACGCCCCAATTTTCCGCCTCCTGCGGAAAGAAGTAGCGCACGAGCTTGCGCCACTTGTCCTCGCGCGCCGATCGCTCGGATAGCAGTTCTGACCACCGCTGAATGATGCTGTTGGCGGTGTCTGTCATTGGCCGAGCAGCACCTTTGGGGCGGTCGGAGCCGGGTTGACGAGCCCGAAGCCACCGGTGACCAGCGTGCTCGAGCGCCCGGCCGCCAGGCGGTTGCGCTTCTCCTCGAGGCGCCGCGCCTCGTTCGCCGCATCGTCGTCAACAACCGGGACGGGGGGCGGTGCTTTCGGTGCCTTCGGTGTCCCGCCCATCATCAATGCTCCATCATGTTCCACGGCCGGCGCGAGCCCGGCCACTCGTCAACAGCCGCCGTGATCGGCCGGTGCATGGCGCCAATTCGGAACGAGTCGCAATTGTGGACGATCGCCCCGTTCGCCAGCGCGAACTGCCCAACATCAGGAACCGTCAGGCACCACACATCCGATGTTTCGGAGAGCGTCCTTACGCGCTCGATACGCAACGCCCTTGCATGCTTCGCTACAGTATTTTTGGCTGTGCCCGCTTTTCCGTACGAGCGCGTTAAAGACTTGCCCGCAACCTCCGCACGGCTTCGGCTCTCGCTTCCACTTTGTCCAGTTCTTGGCTCTTTCCGCATGACGGCGATGCCATAACCTTCCTGTTTCAGACCGATGCCACTCAGCCGCGCGGTCCAGCGCAACTTGCCCAAATCCCGCCCGGAATCTGACCTTGCCAAGATTTTCTGAGGCAGGCATGCACTCAAGGTTTGAAATGCTATTGTTTGCTGGCTCGTGGTCGCGATGATGGATGTGACACCCGCTCGGAATATCTCCGAAAGCAGCCGACCATACTTCTCGGTGAAGCTTCTTGCCGCCCCTAGAATAGTACCTTTCAGACGGCCAAAGCCGATAAAGGCCACCGTCAAAATACTGTGTGAGCGCATCGAGCACGACAGGATCACTGAACCCGGATAAAGGGACTCTGCGGATTTCCACCCGTTCTCCGTCAGAAACAAATGATCCGGCGTACATCTCACCGTATACCCTCCTGCGAACTCCACTTCCACAAGTCGGGCATTGGCCCTCGTTACTCTCGGATTCGAGTACCGCTTCCAGCCACATGTCGTTTGGACCTCTCCATTAAACGGTAGGTCCATTATACGACACGTTCCGTAACGCGTCAGTACTTTAGTTTCGCCAACAAAACAGCCATGTGAAGACCAATCGTGGTGCGGAACGTCCTGATATGTCTGCCGCTTCTCGTCGTACTCACGGTGGTACTGGCGCAGCGCTGCAATGCCGCGCTTGCACCGCTCGGCATCAAACCAGCACCGCGGCAGCATCCGACGCACCTGGTCGATACCGTCGGCGCGGTATCCCTTCTCCGAGAGCGGGATCGTAGATTGGATTGTAGGCTGCACGCCCAGGCCAACGAGCGTGGCGGCGCGCGTTTCGCCGACGCTGATGTCCCGGCTGCGGGTGTCGTGCGGCATCACGTGCTCGCCGTAGAGATACCCGCACTCGGCGGCGCGTTCCTTGAGCATCTTGGCGTAAAACGGCAGGCCCTCGCCGCTCGCCTCGAAATAATCGATGAGATGCACGGCAGCGCCGACCCGCTGCACGAACCACACTGCGGTCGCATCGCTGATACCCAAATCCCACCACGTCTCGACCAGCTTCGCGGGATCGTGTGGGACTTTGGTGATGCGGCCCTCGTCTTGAGCACGCGTCATCAACCGGCCGTAGTATGCGCCCGGCATCGCGGCAGTGAAGTCGCACAGGTACTCTTGCCGAAACCGCGCGTCGCCTTCCTCGTCGCCGAACAGGTCGATGAGCTCGCGGCGCTCACGCTCGAGCGTGACGTCTGAAAACACGCCCGTCTTGGTGGCAGGCGTAATCTCCGCGTGCCACTCTGGATCGTTGCGCGCCGCCTCGAACATCGATGCCGCATGATTGAGGCCGCGCGGGGTGGTGATGAAAAGAGCCCACCCGTCGTTTTCCGCGAGGATCGGGCGCAGGAAAGCCCACGCCTGCGGGTCCGCGAGCGCCCACTCAGAAGCAACTATGCCAACGGGCGACGTGCCGACCAACGAATTGTAATTGTCGCTACCCACAAGTTGCCACGTCGAGCCGTTGACGAACTCGATGAACATGTCGTTGTCTCTTGTGCGCGCTCTAATTTCCATAGGAAACGCCTGATCGATGCGCTTGCGCTGCTTGTTATTTAACGAAGTCCAAATAGCTTTACGGGCTTGATCTTTTTGAGGAAGCATATGCCAGTAATTACCCGGTCTCGTCATCGCAGATACAGCGGTCCAATTTAGCGCCACATCATCTTTGCCTGCGCGTCTGTGCCAAATTGCGATCGCCCGTTTGCCACCGCTCTCCATGTACTTCCACAGAGGCATTTGGTACGGGCGCGGCTGCCAGCCACTAGGGATGACAACTTGCGGCACGTGGCCTCCTGTTGTTTACCTGTTGGCTCTGAGTTGCCCACCGGCAATTGTCTGGCTCGTAATTGCCGTCGTTGTCGATACGATCCAGCGTCAACCCAACGGGCCGCTCGCCCATATCCTCGTAGAAATTCTCGAACGAAAGCCACCGGTCACAGACGGCTATGCCGCGCCCGCCGTAATATTTGAAGTTGTGCCGCTTTGGATTCCTGCACCTAGCGAGCATCGCCACCCATGATTTGTGGGTGTGGCTCCCGAACATTCCATGCGTGGTGCGTGGACCGACAACGATCGCCTCGTTCACGGCCGTGATCCGCGCAATGCTAACATCAAGCGAAAGACACCCGCACGAAGACGTTTTGCCTGCCCGAAGGTACGAGCCATTGAACACGCCGGAGTTTCCACAGTCACAAACGGCCGCCCAGCGGTATGCCCGGCTCGTTCCGCCGCCGCCCTCACCGCGGGCCGTAACGACAAGGCGCCCAAACCTGCGGCCAATCATCTCAATTGACTTCGGCATCATCCGCCTGTTTGAAGAATTGCCTAATTTCAATTTGCAGCGGCCCGCCGTCTTCGCCAGTCACCGCCACTTGCTGCGGCGGCTTGCCATCGAGGCGATTAGCGACTTCCTGAATAGCAACGATGTTGCCCTCTTCAGCCAGCGAAACGAGCCTGTTGGCGATAACCGTAATCCGCTTCTCGCCGTCGCCACCGCGCTGGCAAACGAGAACGCGAACAGCATCAGAAAACATCTTTTCAACCGATCCGATTGGCCTTCCCGACCTACCCGGTTTACCAGCCATTTGAAAAACCTCATGCTCTTGAGATTTTAAGCCTATGCCGCTTGCGGATAATCGAGATAAATCTCCAGCACATGCGCAATTTCAGTCATCGTCAGCCCGACAATCCACAAGGCAGATACACCGGCATCATGATAACTGATGGATTGCGCGTCTGTCACGGGGTTTGGTCTACCGGCTGCGCTGCATGGCCCCAGATGCCGCCGCTTGGTCCACCATCGGCGGCCGGCTTTTAGTGTCTCGCAATCACCCTTCCTTGTTGTCCGCCGAGCACGGGAGTTCTTCTTCCGCCTCGTCCTCCCTTTGCCGCAGTTCGGCATTCTGCCGCTCGATCGCCTTGATGACATCAACCGTCTGCTGAAAGCGCTTTGCGAGATAGTCAAGCGTCCTAGCCTGGGCCCGGATGTCGAGGGCGGCGAAGGCGGTTATGATGGTGAGTTCGGGATCGTTGGTCATGATGTGGTGCTCCTTTCTGTTGCGCCGTTTGAACGAGCCTCCCTAGGGATGGACCCACCCCTCAAAAGAGGGGCCGTCCCCAATGAGAGCCCCAATAAAGGGGGCTCATTGGGGCGTGCCCCATTGATGGGTTTATCCCTAGGCAAATTTCATTGGGGCAAACCCCAATCAGCCCCAATGAAAGCGGAATGAAAAAATCCATTGGGGCGCCTCACGTTGGCCTTTTCGAGCCGTCTACGAACAGCCCCTTGCGTGTTTCCCGCTTGCTGGGAGATTTGTGATCTGCAACCACGAGCAAGCCTGATTTTACCCACGCTTGGATGATCTCGCGGCATTGTCCCTCTGTCTTGTCGGGGGCTTGTTCTTGGATCAGGCGCCAGGCTGCGCGATCGGTCGCGGCGTTGGCGTTTGAGTAGCGATCTCCGTCCGGCATGCCAGCGTCGATATTGTCGAGGACGAGGTTGAGCGTTTCCTTATTCAGACCGTCCCATGTTTCCGGCGGCGTCCACGGCTCGACTGCCTGCACGTTATCTCCTGCTGGGTAGTCTGGCGTCTGGTTCCCCGATTGGAATTGATGCGAGGCGATACCATCGGGCTTTTGATGCACGTGGCGCGAGGTTAGCTTTTGCGTCGTCGATGCGGATCAATCGGACACGATCGTCATCGAGCACGCCCATCTTCGATGCTTCGTCAGTCGTCATGCCGGTAACGGTGAGAGACACGCGAGCCGCTGCGACGATGGCGCCCGCACCTCGCGCCAGGTCCGCATCCCCGGGCGTCGCCTGTCCCTTGCGGTTGTGATGCAGGACGAGGCATGCGCAGTTGCACTTGTCGGCGATACGGACGAGCGCGCGCATCACCACGTCTATGCCGTCGTTGCTGTTCTCAGGAGCGCCAGAGAGCTTCACAAAGGGGTCGAGGATCACGACGTCGCTTCGGTGCCGACGGATTGTCTCGGCTATCCTGTCGGCGCCGCCGGTCTCTACGACATCGCCTGTTTCGGACATCTTGGTCAGGCTGACGGTTGAGCCGGTGAGGCAGACGACAGCGAGCCACCCGGCGCCGATAAGATCGATGCCGTGATGCATGCGCGCGGCCTTCAGGCGACGCCGCATCTCCTCCATGTTGTCTTCTGCTGTGACGATCAGCACGCGCGATCGGTGATGCACCCTATCGCCTACCAGCGGCCTCCCGGTAGCTAGGGAAAGCGCCCATGCGATCGCGACGGATGATTTGCCGACGCCACCGGCCGACGCCATCACCGTGACGTATTGACGGCATAGCATGGTCCCGAGCAGCCAGCCGCGCGGCGGGATTGCGCCGAGGTTGAGGTCTTCGGCGTCCTCGTAGATGTACGATCCGCGCGTGTAGCCATAATCGACATCGATGTTCGAGATGCCGATGCCGGCGAGCGATATTGCTTCGCTGACGTCGTGCCCGTTGTAGGCGTGCGTTGATAGCTCGTCGGCGATCCCGATGAGTTGCCGCCGGCACGCGTCCGCCTTTATCCCGCGGGCATACGATTCGGCAACGGACGGCGTAACGCTGGAATCGGCAAGATGCAGCAGGTATTTCGGGGTGATCTGCGTTGAGTCGTCGGAGTTCGTGAAGAACGATCGCAGCGTCACCGGATCGGCGGCGTGACCGGCCTCGATGAGCTCGACGCAATGCGCGTAGATTTTCTGGTGCTCGACGAGGATGAAATGCTCTGTCTGCAGAACGGGGCTTACCTTGTCGTACGCCTTTCTGCCGAAGACGAAGATTGATCCGAGCACCGCAACTTCCGCATCGATGTTGTGCGGGAGCCGGCGGTTGTAAACTCCGCGGTTGGCGGCAAGCATCTCCATCACTTCGCCTCCGCACGTCGGCGCGCTCGCGACGCTCACGAACTTTGCCGCCACCGCCTCGCGCGCCTCGCGGGTCTATACGCACGCATGGCGTGATCGTCATGTTGCCGTCGTCGTCGACGAACACATGCCCAATCATCCGAGGCGTCATACGAGCCCCCCAGCACATCGGGCGCAGAGCCACTCCCGAAACCAACCGCCGGCCGTGTCCTTAATCTCGCTCCACCCGTCCCGTAGCGCCTCGTCGCGTGCCGCGCGCTGCCCCTCTCCCCACTGCCGGCCATCGACCTGCACAGCCGGCCCGGTCGCGTCGCACGAGACGCACGCGGCGCGGTATTCGAGCGGGTGCGGCATCTCATCCCCGATCGCGGTGCAGGTTATTGGCATCACAAAGGGTGCTCGTCGAAAAAACAATCTAGCGCGCCGCTAAGTCCGTCAGTCATTGCGGCGTTGTACCCACGCATGTAGTCGCCCGTTTCTCCAAGTTCGTCTATATCCCTCAGTCATACAGAAATTTTCCGCGCACCATTTCGTGAACCTCGGATCATGTCTCTCGCCGCATCGCTTAATCTTGAAAACGCGTCATCAAAACGCAGAGTCTTCCAACATCATCTCCATGCCCCCTTGCCTATCATTTCCGCGCAGCGTCGCGCACGCTCGGGCGTCAAAGTCGTTGTAAGACGCTCACTGCATCCCAAGCTCGGCCTTGATACGCTTCAGCAGCGCCAGGTCTTTCGACTTGTTCATGCTGCGCTGGTGCCTGCTCTTGTGGCTCGCCTTTTCTTTCCATTCCTCTGGCATCGGCTTGACCCTTGTTCCATCCACCCATCACACCACCCCCGCTTCCGGCACTGGCACGTCGCACCGGCACCTTGCAGCCGCACAACCTCATCCCATCCGGCGTGGCGCGTAGCCTCGACGCGCTGTAGTTGCGCCTGCGGATAGCATCGAGTTCTCGCTGATCAGCCGATCTGCCCGCGCGCGTTCGTCGGCCAGTCAAAGCAGATGCGGCGTAGATCGAGGTCGTTAGTCATTCG